>CAZWOY010000393.1:0-4197 GCA_964635255.1 uncultured bacterium | reverse complement strand
GTATCCCCCCTTCAGATAGAAGGGGGGAGGTTAAGCGGTCTATTTTCCCAGTAAACCAAAAAAGCAGCCCGAACACTCCTGTTCGGTTCTCATTCGCCTAATTGTCGCCCGCCCACTTCAAATGAAACTCTCGTACGCAGCGAAGGCTTGCGAAAAAAAGCAACCGACCATTTTTCAACTGAACATCTCCGGGCAGGCGCCGGCTTTAGTCTGATCTTTCAGCCGGACCGCCCGATCGATGCAATCTGTCAATTCGTCGCGACTCATATCGGGAATTGGTAAAAAGTTTTTTCGGTTCCAACTTAACTCTCATTAATTTCATTCCTTTTTGGCTTTATAAGGGAATTGCATATTTCGAGGCTGCGATGTATATTAATATCTGGAACTTGCAATCTATTTTTGGTAAATTGGCGAACCAATGGGAACAACCTGCGCCAAGGCGCCGATAAAACAGACCGTGAACAGCGGAAAACGATTTATGGTAGATTTCTTAGTCGATACAGGCGCAATCAACCGTCTGATTACGGCAAGTGAATTAGCGCGAAGCGGCGTGGAGCGCAGGATGGAGAAAGTTTAAAACGAGGATAAAATGGAAAAAGCGTTTGATTTAGATAACGTCTTGGACGTGCTTGATCCCGAACAAACGCTTCGAGGTGAAGATTTAGACAAATTTTACGTTGAGCGTTCAGATAGTCCATTGAATGAATTATTGGAAATCTTTTTAACAAGCTCAACGCCCACAAAAATACTGTTCACAGGGCATAGAGGCAGTGGGAAAAGTACCGAATTGCAAAAACTCACAAAAAACCTCTTGAAAAAATTCCATGTAATATCGTTCTCAATTAAAGATAATCTCAATTTATCCGACCTCAACTATCTTGATATAATACTTTCGATGTTATTTGAAGCGATAAATTTTATGACGTCCCCGGAAATTGCACTTGAGATACCAAGAAATAAATTAGAAGAAATTCAATCCTTCGCTCTTGAAATAACTCGCGAAACCCATATTAGTTTTAAAAAAACCGAATCACTCAACGCCGGATTAAATGCGAACATATTCGACCTCAAAGGCAAATATCGCCATGAGCATGAAACTCGCAGAATACTGCGCGATAAAGTAAAGCCAAGATTAAAGGATCTAATTTTCTACCTGCAAATGATAGCAAAAGATTCCCATTCGATTACCGGGAAAAAGGTTATGCTTATTATTGAAGATTTGGACAAAACCAACTTGGAAACGGCGAATGATTTATTCTATAAACATGGAAGTGATTTAGCATCGCCAGAACTTGATATTATTTACACATTTCCGATCGAATTAAGACATGATAAAAATATCGCTCAGATCAGGAATTATTTCCCGAATTGCTTTACGCTGCCAAATCTAAAAACCAGACACAAAAACGGTAAGGACGACGTCGAAGGAATAAAGCAATTTAAGAAAATAATTACCAATAGAATAGATAAAAAGCTTATTTCGGATGACGCTTTAGGCGGATTGGCAAGAGCGACGAGCGGCATACCGCGCGAATTAATCGCGTTATCGAGGCAGGCTTTTTTAAAGACTAAAAAAGCCAACAAGAGTATCATTGACGCTGCGGCTGTGAAAGAAGCAATTAGGTTTTTTAGACTTGAATACCAAATTCTGATGACACAAGAAAGAAAAAAAGCTCTAAAAACAGTTTTTAACACTAAAGATATTAATGAGATAGAAGATCAGGGAATTGCTCGGGAGCTGTTGCATCTGCTTGCAATCGCTGAATATCGGAACGATGAAGTTTGGTATGACGTTAATCCGATCATTAGAACGTTAGTAGAGGAAATCAAACGATAATGCCGTTTAATAATGATGAGAATTCAAATCGAATACAGGAAAACCTCCAAGAACTTGCAATTCTTATCAACCAAACCACCCGCGGCGTCATCGCCTTCGCTTTATACAACACCCTCAACGACCGCCGCTATGCCGTAAACGAACTGCGCAAGAGAATAAAGCTCGATATCGTCGAAATCCATCTGTCGCAGAATATGCCCACTCCAATGTACGAACTGGTCGATCCCCGGCACAACGACCGCGTCTGCATCATGTACTACGATATAGAGGAAGCTCTTCCAACGGTCGCGAAAATCTGCAATATCCAGCGTGAACGCTTCAGCGAATATCCGCACGTAACGATATTCTGGGTTGGCGAATACGGTTTGCGCGAATTTATGGAACAAGCGCCCGATTTTTTCGCCTGGCGGAGCGGGACGTTTGATTTTCGAAATGAAGAAATGGAACTGCCCGGTTTGGAAGATATGCAGAGCGCTGTATTTGAGAGGATTCATTTTAAGGATAAAGAAGATTTAGAGAGAAAGAAAAGCCTTTATATCGGACTATTGAAAGATTATGAAAAGGCGGATGTTAAGGATTATAGGTATTTGGCTAAGTTGAGTCAGAAATTGTGTTATATATTTATAAACACAATGGAATTCCTAAACGCGTTGAAATACGGACAGAAAGCATTAGCCTATGCAGAAAAGACAGCGGATGATTACGTAAAAGCAGAGTCCTTTACAATGCTTGGAATAGTATATCGAAAAAATGAAAACTACAAAAAATCAATTGAATTACTAAGAAAAGCGTTAGAAATATTTAAAAATACAAACAGGCAAAAGGAAACGGCAATTTGCTTATTCGAACTTGGCGTTGCGGAATATAAAAATGGCGACCAAGAAACTGGTGAAGAGCTGGTTAAAGACGCTTATAATATCTCCAAAAATTATGAACCCGATATATTATCTGCGGTTATTTTCGAACAGTTTGGACGATTCGAATTTTTAAAAGGAAACCATTTCAAAGCTGAAGAATACTTTGGCAAATCATTATCCGTTTACAGGAAGATTAGCGATGAAGAAGGCGTCGCCGGTATATATAATCTACTTGCCTCAATTGATTTTACGAAACACGACTTCCCGCAGGCGCTTAAAAAAATAAAATTTGCAATTGAGATTTATGACAGATTGGAGCTTGAATACAAACTGGCAAAGAACTATGCTTTCATCGGCTTAATTTATTATAATTTAAGTGATTTTCAAAGCTCACTTGAATATACAAAAAAAGCGCTTAAAATTTATAAAAAGATAAAAGACAATTTAAATGTTTTTGCTTGCCTTATTCAGCTAAGTATAATCGACCAAGAATTAAATAATTTAGATAATTCTGTCAAGTATTTTGGCGAGGCATATTATCTAAATAAAAAATTTGGATTTAAAGATATCGATTTCTTTAAAAATTCAATTAAGAAATTAATTTCTAAAGTCGGATACCAACAGATAATTCAAATATGGCAAAAACACTTCACCCATCTCCCGTCCTTTCTCGAACAAGCAACAGAAACCGAAGCTGCCGCTAAAGCCTAAATGTCCACCCATTCCAAAATCGAATGGACCCACCAAACCTGGAACCCCGCCACCGGCTGCGCTAAAATCAGCATGGGCTGCGCAAACTGCTACGCCGAACGGATGGCTAAGCGGCTGCAGGCTATGGGGCAGGAAAAATATCGCAAGGGGTTTGACGTCGCCGTTCATCCAAAGCTGCTTGAAGAGCCCTATTCGTGGAAAAAACCGCGCATTGTGTTCGTTAATTCGATGAGCGATATGTTTCATGAACGAGTGCCGGAGCCCTTTATTCTGCAGGCGTTTCAAGCTATGGCGGACACGCCGCGGCATATTTATCAAGTTTTAACCAAACGTCCGAACCGGCTCGTTAAATTAGCTCCGAAAATCGAATGGACGGAAAACATTTGGATGGGCGTTACGGTCGAGATGGCGAAATATTGTTGGCGCGCGGATATGCTTCGCAAAGTTCCGGCTCAGGTCCGGTTTATCTGCATGGAACCGATGTTAGGCGCGATGCCGGACGTCGAACTGACCGGAATCGGCTGGGTAATCTTAGGCGGCGAATCAGGACCAAAAGCGCGGGCGATGAAAGCCCAATGGGTGCGCCAGATTCGCGACCTCTGCGCTGAAAACGACGTTCCGTTCTTCTTCAAGCAATGGGGCGGAGTCAATAAAAAGAAGAGCGGCAGAATGATCGACGGCAGGCTTCATGAAGCGACGCCGCCGCTGAGAACGGTTGTTTCAGGCGGCAAAGAGCAGTTATTACTCAGGTTATAAAATGATTTCAGTAGGGCAGGCGTCTCTGCCTGCCAG
>CAZWOY010000392.1:0-4209 GCA_964635255.1 uncultured bacterium | reverse complement strand
TTAGTCTGCTAAAGGCAGACTCGCAATGACACTTTTTTCTGCACGTAGTAATAAGCATGCATTCCCACGCTGGAGCGTGGGAACGAGTTCTGGTTTATGCGCCTCAAGGAGTACGTACACTATTTAATGCGCATAGTAGTCTTCTTTTCCTATCTCATCAGAAGAATTTTTTCCACCGCCGTTTTACCGGCTGATTTCAGATCTACGAAATATATCCCGGCAGGATTTTGATTCGCCTTCCAAGCCACGCTATGCCTCCCTGCCGGCATCACCCGATCCACCAGCACATCGACCAGTTGGCTGCGAGTGTTATAAACACTCAGTTTAACCGGCGATGGGACTTCGAGGGTATAGATAATTTTGGTTGAGGCGTTGAAGGGATTGGGGAACACGGATATAGAAAATTCATCGGGAGTTAGTTCAGATTCATTTACTTTCAATTCAGGAGGGATTGCGTATATAATTGTTCTCATTCCCCCTGAAAAGATCAATTTATTATCATGAACAATAAATTGCGGACCAGATATGTTTGAAAGCGATAATGTCGCAATATATTCAATTTGTAAGTCATCATCGATATAATATACATCTATATAATCCTCATCGGAAGGATGAATGTACAACCGGTCATTTTCAATGTAAAATCTGAAGACTCCATACTCGCGTCCCAGATCAATTATTTCACCATCTCGAGGATCCTCGTCCGAAAGAACATCTAAAAGTAATAAAGAACTGTGCGGATCGCGTCTAAAATTGCTTCTAAAAACCAGGCAATTGTTATAAAAAACATGAACCGTTTGGAAGTTGTAAGGATACTCATTATTGTCAAGACCATAGGATCCCATATCTTGAGGTTGTTCCGGATCGCTGAGGTCATATAAATGAATTCCTTGGATATCGGTTAGTAAAATAAGAAGACGATCTTCGATAATTGCCACAGATTGCTCATGTTGATCGATTGTACTGATTAAATTTGGATTCTCGAGATCAGATACGTCAAATATATTTATCCCTGCCTGCCCGCCGGCAACGACAAGGTTTTCCTCATCCAGCGCCATATTTCCTGAATATACGCAAGAATGCTCAAATGGAATCTGCTCCAATAATTCCCGGTTCCACTGCCAGCCATTTTCCACGCCGAATTGATACCCACATAGCGAAATCGGACCGAAACTGTCGTCCAAGTGAATCCAGTGAGTTTCTTTACAAGTTATCCAAAATAAGACGTCCTCCAACAGATAAGCGCCTGTTATTCTACCATGAACGCCGCCGCGTTCATTTCTCAATTGAAACCATATACCCGATAAATTTTCTATTAATTCCGGGTGGTTTGCATCGGTGATATCGTAAATATTGATATAGTGACAAATGTCATAATATTCGTCGAAATATTCTATCGACACCAACCTGTTGTTGTTAATAAAGGAAACCCTATTCCAATTTAATATGGAAGCAGGTTCTATTGCCAAAGTATCCTGAGCATGAGTTTGGCTACCCAAAAACAGGATTTGTACAACAAAAATCACAAATAAGTTTTTCATCATAATTCTTACCTTAAATGGAGGGTTTTCAGGTACTTCGCCTCGGAATTTGATTTCAGCTTAATTATATACTTCCCGGTTGAAATGTCACCAGCATCCCAAACCACACTATGCCTCCCCGCCGGCATGACCCGATCCACCAGCGCTTCGACCAGTTGGCCGCGGGTGTTGTAAATACTCAGACTTACGAACGTTTGCTCCGGGAGGGTGTAGGTTATTGTGGCGGCAGAATTAAACGGGTTCGGATAAACGCCTGATAATGCGCAAACCGATGGAGCGTTTGCGCTTTTGGGGCTAATATCCATGAATTCGCTCTCAAAAGCGCCCATATCCGGCGCGTTGCCATCGTATTCATGTTCCCAAAGGTCGATTAACGTGTCGCCCTCGAAGACTAAAAAGGCTGTTCCGGCGTCGATGCAGGGAGATTGCGCGGTTAAAAAATAGTTGTTTTCTTCCTCGTTTATGAAGCGAGGGTTTTCTTCGATATTTCCCTCAAGCCAATTCACAACGCCGTTGTCGCTATCGACAATCGAATTTCGACCGTTCTCGATATCGCTGCACGCTATAAGAACCGAACTGGGATCCATCGGCTCTTCTAAATTCTCAACCGCGAAAAAGAATCCTTCGGAAAAATTGAAGTATAAAATGCAGTTGATAAATTTCGCATGCGACGCCTCGCTATAAACCACCCATGTATTGTGTTCGACGTCCGTCCAGTTCCGGCTTATCGTGCAGTTCCGGAATAAGGGCGCCGCGTTTTCCAGACAGGAAATCCCGACTCCGTTGCCGGAAGCGTAATTGCGCTCGATCCGGCAGCGTTCAAATCGCGGACTTCCCGCGCCTGCGACAGCGACGCCGCCGCCGGTGCGATGGACGATATTTTCGGCAATCATGCATTCAGTTACCACCGGATCGCAATCCTCGCCCACAAATACGCCGCCGCCGTTCTCCCGGGCTTCGTTGTTATGGACGTCGCAGTTCGATATTACCGGGGAAGCGCCCTGTTCGCAGCTTATGCCGCCGCCGTTTTCGCCGGCCTGATTTTGAATGACGGCGCAATTATGAATTAGCGGGCTCGCTCCCACGCACCTGAGGCCGCCGCCGTTGGTTTCCGCCTCGCCGTTGCGTATGGTAAAACCTGCCAGTTGGGCGTTTGCGACTTCCTCGCCGGTAATTGCGACCACTGTTCCCCGCCACTCTCCGTCGATAATCGTTTCAGCGATAAAATTCGGTTCCGGTTCGACCAGGAATAGACTGCCGACGACGATTTCTTTGCCGGAAAAATCGATGCGTTCGCGGTACAGTCCCGGATGAACCAATACCGTGTCGCCGTCCTCCGCGCCGTCGATAGCGGCTTGAATCGCCCTGAATTCTTCCGGAACGTTCAACACGGCGTCCGGATGATCCTGATGGAAATAAAATGCGCCCATATCCGAGCGGGTGCCGTCGGGATCCCAGTGCGATTCGGGATCGCCGGCGTCGATGCAGGGAGAGTCGTCCGTGATGCGATAGTCGTCTTCATCAGGATCGACAAACAGCGGATCGGCGTCGATGTTTCCTTCCAGCCATTCGACTTCGCCGTTGTCATTAGCTTCGACGCTTTCTGCGCCGCCCTCGATATCGGAAAAAGAAACGGCGAGGGTATTCGGATCGTCTTCGGGATCGAAAAAGACGTTTTGAGGTTCGTTATTGCGGAAAATGGAGTTTATTATTCGGATATTCGAATTACGCCTGCTGTAAACTCCTCCTCCGCCTCCTTGCGCGGAATTGTTATTCACGATCGTACAATTAATCAGATTTACATTTGCGATTTCCGCACACAATCCGCCGCCGAACTCAGCTGAATTATTCATAATAATGCTATTGCGGATAGTCGTGAGACCGCCGCGCATTTCGGATTGCGCGTAGCACGTTATTGCTCCGCCGTTATTGCCTCGATTGTTGTAAAACTGACAATTCTCGATAAGATTCAAACCGTGTTCAAAGAAAATAGCCGTTCTATGTCCCATCCCAACGTTATCCTTAAAAACACAATGGCGTATCGTCGTTCTATTTTCATTGTGGCAAAATAAGCCAGATCCATGACCGTTCTGTATAGTCAATCCATCCAGCCGTAGATGGGCATTATCGCGAGAAGGTCCTTGATTGTCGTTATAGTAAAGGACTGCGTCCTCGCCTCCGCCGTCGATAATGGTCGTTTCAATGAATTCAGGATCGCGCGTCGTCAGATGAAGGCTGGCAAGTGTGATCGAAATTAATGGATACGGAAACCGGATATTTTCCACATACTCGCCGGGTTGAACCAAGACCGTATCCTCATGCTCAGCCGCGTCGATCCCGGCTTGAATGGTTTCGAAGTCGTCGGGAATATTAATAATACCCGCGTATGCTGAAACTGAGAGCAGCGCTGCAAGAAGACAAGCCGAAACAAAACGATGCATAATTCACCTCGCTAACAAAACCTTACTTGTTTTTCGGAAAGAACCTGTTCTTATCTTAATAAAATAAACGCCGGTTGTCAAGTCAGTTCCGTCGAAAATAATTTTATGCTTTCCCGCCGGCGTGTGCCGGGTTGTCAGGAACTCGATTAGGTGGGAGCGGGTGTTGAAGATTTTATTACTACGTGCATAAAATAGTTGCCATCTCCAGGAATCTGATGGAATGCGGA
>CAZWOY010000391.1:0-4221 GCA_964635255.1 uncultured bacterium | reverse complement strand
CTTAATCTCCCCCCTTCTATCTGAAGGGGGGATACAGGGGGGTTGCGACTTACGTCGGAAAATGAGTCTATTTTCATATTGCGTGGTGAAGCTTGCGTCATGAACAATTACTGGGAAAATGACTGCTTTTGGACAACATACTGCCTGTGGACAACATACTGCCCGTGCATGTACCGAGTGCCTCATGCGCGCTGAAGCGCGCACTCAAGGTTGTAATCCTGACCATTTGCACGTTCTTTAGCGCTTGTGTTAACTATACGAACCTGCGGTTGCGAAATCAAACGCCGGCGTTCAAACTTGCAAACTTGCAACTTCTACTTAACCAAAATCGTCTTCCTTGTCAGCGACCGATTATCCCAGTTCATTTGAATAAAGTACATCCCCGCGGCGGCGTCCTGGGCGTTCCATGTAAATGTGCGCGTTCCGGCGGGGCTTACGCCGTCGAACAAGGTTGCAGCCTGCCTCCCGTAAATATCGACGACCTTCAGCGTTAATTCGGTCGTCCGGGGCAGCTCTATTTTTACTTCGGTTGCAGCGTTGAATGGGTTGGGATAGGGGGAACTCAGATCGAATTTCGACGGAACATTTGAGTTGTCCGATCCTGTAATATCAACAGCGAACAAATTATCGAGTAACGCTTGGACAATTTCATGGCGCGGCGTCGTGCCTCCTCCTCCGCTCGCGGCTTCGAGAGCGAAACCCAGGTAAATAACGTCGTATCCTTCCGATCTGTATAAAACGCCGGCGGCGGGTTCATCGTCGTGTCTGCCATAATAGAAAATGGTTTCCGCGCCATCGATCGGTTCCATCGTGCTTTCCGACCGGTTGTTTCCAGCGCCGCCCGCACCAACCAGAAGCATGCTGAATTCGTCGAATGGACCGCCTGCCGTTCCTTCTATCATCGGTGTGCCGTCATCGTTCATTAAATGGTTGACATGCAGATAATTACGGAAGAATTCCGAATCGCCGTTTTTGTCGCCGATGTATTGACCTGCTAATATTAACCGCACCTTAGCTCCGGCTGAACCGGAATCGAGATAAGCCTGCAAAGCGGCAATGTCATCATTGGATAGAGCGTTGGCGTCGCCGCCTGTAAACCAGAACACGACCGGGAATGAGTTGAGCAACTCCTGTTCGGGCGGCAGGAATTCCTCGAAAACATCGTATTTCTCGTAAACGTAAGAGTGTTCAGCGAAATCCGCTTCGAAGAATTCGTTCACATCGGTTGCGTCTTTTTCCCCGTCTTCGTCCGCATCGCTGTTGTCATCGTCGATGAGATAATAGTAAGGATGTCCAATAGTCATAGGAACGTCTATGATCTGGTCTTCGGTTTCGCTGCAGCTCACTTTTACTTGAAATGTTGCATAATGCGGATGAGACCAGCCATGAAAAATACGAAATCCTACTTGCGACTCGAATTGCTCGCCGGGTTCCAGATCTCCCACTCGTACGGCATTGCGTATGATTCGTATTGTCGGATTATCCGTCATCAACGTGCAGTTAACGCCGGTGGCGCTTTCGTAAGCCTCCAGGTTTTCGATTGTAAACGGCAGATCGAACGTCTCTTCGGGGTCTATATAGTCGTCGCCGTTGCCTTGAATTTCCGCGCGGTTCATTTCGACGACGTTGAATTTAGGATAAATCGACTTTAACAGATTTTCGGCGTTGATTCTGTATTGAATCCCCGGATGGTTTGGGTTTAGTGCAGATATGTCCGTTGCCGTCATCTGCATCTGTCTGAGCAGTTCATCGGTCGTCAGATCAGGTCTGACGGATAAGTAAAGCGCGGCAAGCCCCGCTGCAATGGGCGACGCCGCAGACGTTCCCGAGCGCGAGCTATAGGCGTTGCGCGTCCAGCAGCCGAGTATGTTGTAAGCGGGCGCAACCAGATCTGTGTAATCGCCCCAGTTCGATTGATTCGACTTATAATCTGCCTGATTAGTCCCGCCGACGCCGATAACGCCGTCATAGGCGCAGGGATACAAGTGATTATCGCGCCCTTCGTAATCTTCTTCGTTGTCGTTTCCGGCAGCGGCAAAGACGATCGAGCCTTCCTCAATCGCAAATTGAATTCGCTCATAAGTAAAACGTTGGAATGCTGAAAACACACCGAAGGAAAGGTTGATGATATCCGCTCCCATTTGGGCGCAATAGAGAATACATTCATTGTAATATAAATGCATTCCCTCCTGATCGGGCGATGCGTCGCAGGTGATCATCAGCCTGGTGTTAAATCCGGCTCCGGCAACCCCGGTCTCGTTATCGGTTACTGCGGATACATCGCTTGCGATATGGGAGCCATGCCCGCCGTCTTCTCCGTAAGGATCGTCGGGCCAATTATTATCCTCGGTAAAATTCCAGCCTAAAAAGTCATCGACATAGCCGTTATTGTCGTCATCTCGCCCGTTCCAGTCGTCGAGACCGCTATAGACGCCGTTTCCATCGGCGTCTTCCCCGATATTGAACCAGAGATTCGCCGCTAAATCTTCGTGGATAATGTTAGAATTATCATCGTTGACGTCCATATCGACGCCGCCGTCGATGACGCCAACGCAAATCTCTTCACTGCCCTGCGAAACGTCCCAGGCTTCTTCAAACCCACAGTGACGCAGGAACCATTGGTCTTCGAACATGGGATCGTCGGGGGTTAAGAGTGATTTGAAAATAACCGCGAATTCGGCATATTCGACCTCAGGGCAGGTTTGATAGGCTTTTCGAATTTCAAACAGGCCGGTTTCTTTAGGAAAGGAAACCGTAAACCAGCGTTCGATATGCGAAGTCCAAGGATTGTCGCGGCATTTTTCCATTATTCGCGAAGATTGCGCAAAATCGGTTATTACGAAATCTTCAGAAACCGCGTCGATCGATTTGATTCCGCAATACGGAACCCCTTTGTGTATTTTGACTTCGATCGGAAAGCATTCCGCTTTCAGTTTAAGATGCAGCATACCGGGCTGAACGGTTTCGCCAGGTTTTGCCCAATTATTTTCGCTTCCAAATGAGAAGCTGTTTAAATTTAAAAATTGCATTCCCACTGCAAACAAAAAAATAAAATAAACTTTTCTCCAATTCAGCATTTTGATACTCCTTACTTATGTTGAACTACTAAGAAATGTATAAAATAATTGTGGTTGCGAACAAAAGTGAAGCAATCTCTAACTCAAGCCAGCAGTAGAATGCTTCGGCGCTTCGCGATTCGCAACGACAACTATTTTATGCACCTATGTAAGAATAGGTTCTAAGAAGAAATAACGAAACTAAGATATAGTATTGTACTATTCTTTATTACCATGTTAAATTAAAATTCTTCCTTATGATTAACTATGATATAAATCACAATCTAAAATAATCAAAATACTTTAAAAATTGAAAGGTTGAATATTGTGAAAATAGATTTAGCGCTTATTTTAGTATTGCAGAATTCAACTGAACAATTCAAAAAAACAATTTAGGAGGAAAAATGGCAGTAACCATAACAGTTGTATCTCATACGGGAACGTTAAAAAAAATAAACGAGCAATATATTAAGATGCGCGATGATTTCAGCGAATCTTGGAAAAACACAAATGCATCTAATGTAAGTGACAACGATACTCTTTCTTCCGGTGATGTTCTTCTAATCGAGGGCGGAAATTCAGTGACTTTAAAATTTCAACCCGATACATTGGAAAGTAATGGACAAGGTGGTATGAATCTTGCTTTCCTTAAGAGTATGACTTTTAGAGTCACTGAAGTTAGCGGGACAGTTTACTTAATTCGTGCAAAAGACATAGGTTATACTGATTCACTTTCGACAATCTACAGCAATGCAAATCGGGTTGCGGCTGCTGCAAATGATTCTGTTGGTCCGGGCGATCTTGTTTTAACTGATAATGATTCTGGCAGCTATTTTAAATTTTTATTAGAAAATGGCCAGGGCGTTGGAACACGAGTACCTGTGGATGGTATGTTTGCAATGCCGGATCTTTTGGAAGGAGTAAATGCAATTCAAGCATTTTAAAACTTAGTACAATACAAAAACATTTTTTAACAGATTTAGTAAAGATGCTCATTGAATGAGCTGTAATTTTAATACTGAATCTAAGTTACTATACCTCGTTCCAACGCTCCTGCGTGGGAATGCATATCGACCTCATATTGTTACTACTATGCGCATAAAATAGTCACCATCTCACGGAATCCGCTTGATGAGGAATACTATGCAATATCAAGATGTTAGGA
>CAZWOY010000390.1:0-4255 GCA_964635255.1 uncultured bacterium | reverse complement strand
GGCAGGGACGCCTGCCCTACCAGAAAAGTTTATTTTCATGTTCCGTGGCGAAGCTCGTTTCATGAGCAATTACTGGGAAAATAACGTACCGTACGCAGTCATTCCAGCGAAAGCTGGAATGACTGCCCATGGGCAACATACTGCCCTTGGGTAAAATGTCGAACAGGAGTGTTCGACCCTTCTTTCATGCAGCCCAGACTCCTTATATTTCGAACACCCAGCCGATCAAATGCGATCCTCCGGGGGATGCCCGCTCTAAAATGAACGCATAATCCAAATGCGTTATGACGCCGATCGCGAGGAATTTCAAGCCGAATCCAAAAGCCGGTTCCCGGCCATTATATCCCGCTCGCAGAGCCAAACTTTTATCCCAGCCGAAAGCCTTGCGCCACTCTGCGCCCACATGCGGCTGCAATGCCGCGTTATCGTCCATGGCGGCTTGCATATAAGCCACAAAATCGAACAGAATCGTCAAATCTTTTATCGGATCCCAAGCGCCGCCAAACCGCACTTGCGTGGGGAGATTGTCGTCTTTGGTTCCGGCGTCGTCTCCCCAGACTTCGGAGTTCTGCCAGGAATGCTTGCCGTCGATGTCTCTGAACTGCAGACCGATTCCCAGATTATCCAGCGCTTGAACCTGCATCGCAAAATCCAGCCCCAAGCCGTACGCATACAAGTTTTTATCGTCCTCCAGTATATCGGGAACGGCGTTGATCATCCATTTTATGGTTATGCCTATCCCGACTCTGGGATGAGGTCTTAAGCCGAAGCTTCCGTGAATTAAATTATCCGAATATGTGTATTCGTCGAATTGTTCGCCGTTCGAGTCACGGGCGTCGATATTGCCGATTCCGGCGCGCATAACGCCGGCGGCTACGCCCGCGTTCGGCTTAACCGGCATAGCGAAGCCCGCATACATCAAGCTGCGGTCGAGAGACATGTGCCTGTAATTGAGCAGAGCCTGAATTTTGGTCAAATGCGGCAATCCCGCCGCGTTATAATACCACAACATTCCGCTGTTATTCAATCCGACGCCGCAATCCCCCATCGCAACTCGATCAGCCCCAAGTCCGACCCTTAAGAATGATCCCGCGTATCCGCCCAACGAGCGCGCCTGCGCGGAAACGATCAAGAAGGAAAATACGAAAACAATCAGCGCTATTTTGGTTCTTATATTCAATTCGAACTCCTTTAATCCAAAACCATAACTTTTCCCCACCAGGCTTCGCCGCCGGCTTCAACTTTGAAAAAATATACACCATTTGCGACTTCCGCGCCGTCGTTGTCTCTGCCATTCCATTTCAGCGCTCCATAGCCTGCCATATCGTCCTCGCCCTGCGCCGGAATCGTTTGGAAGCCTGATTCATAAACCTCTTCCATCGCGAAATTCAGGATTTTAACTTTCGCTTCAACCGGGCTGTCAACGTTGATCTGGAATCGCGTAATTTGACCGCGACGGGGCGAAAAAGGGCTGGGATAAGCGTAGGAGTCCGGCTGTCCGGCGACTCCGGGCGTCCGATGCGCACGGTGGATGCGCCAGGTGAATACGTTTGTTCCGGCGTCGAACCAGCCGACCGCCAATCCGGCGTCTGTGCCGACCCAGATCGAATCGCCGGCCGGCGTAACCGAAAAGAAATCGATGTTCTCAAGTTTTTCACCGATGGCCGGATCGTTAATCTCCCGAATATAGCTCCACTCATAGCCGTTATCGATGCTTCGCCAAAGAGCTTTGTCGGCTGCGGCGTAAACCGTGTCGCCTTTAAACCCGAAATTATGCACGTGCAATGGACCTAATTCATCGATCAACAGCTCCCCGGAGGGCAATTCTGTCGAATCGGAAAGCGCTACGCGCCAGGTTTCGCCTTTGTCTTCGGTTACCGACGCCCCGTAATATTCATAAGCTCCGTTCGCTTTCCAGGTTGCAGCCCAGATATTATCGAAGCCGTCCAGTTGCTGCACCCCCAGCGCAGTCACAAAGTTGCCGGATATGGTCGGCTCATCTAATATAAAATGCTCATGCCGCCAGCTTTGGCCTTCGTCGATAGACCAGCTTACGCCTTCCGCAGTTCCGATCCAGATCGTTTCATTGGCGTAAGCGGCGCTGAATCCGCGATGGCGTAAATGCTGCAGCGCCCAGAAATCTTCGCCGTCGGTAGTGACAATTTCCCACTCGTAATTTTCATTTTGAATATTCTCAAAGGTCAATTTGCGGACGCCGCCGCCCCAGCTTGTGATCCAGACCGCCGACTTGGATATGGCAATATCGTAAGTGACATTTTGAATGTTCGTAGTCGTCGGATGTTCCTCCTCGTCCCGCGAATCGACCGGTTGTTCCATCCAAATCCAGGTTTCGCCCAAATCGGGTGAAAAACCGACGCCGCCGCCGGCGGGGAAATATTGATCGTCGATGTTTTCACTGTACGCAGTCGCAGCCCACACTGTGTCGCCGGAAAGTTCGAGGGCTGAAACGCCCCCCCGGCCGATTATATCATTGCTGCGCATTACCGCCCAACCCTCGCCGGTGAGATAGTATTGCGCCAATCCCCTGCCTGTGCCGAGCCAGATAGTGCGTTCAAAATTTTTGATATCGATAATCGAATTGGAGGGCAGGCGTCCGGTTGGATCCGGCGTCGCTCCGATTTCATAATGTCCGGGGAGCGACGCTCCAAAAACCGCTCCGTAACTTAGCAATATGAGCGGCATTAAAACTAAAATAGGGCGCATATATCTTGTTCCGTTTATCTAAAAGGTGAATCGTATGCTTGTTTATCGTCCGATTTTCCGAAATCCGAACTGAAACTTTGTTCGTGCAAAAAAGTCCCTTCGTGCTTCCAGATCGTTAAATAATTATCGAAATCGTCGCCGGTATTTCCCGCTTTGTCCGACGGCGTCCAGACTAAATAAAATGTCCTAAATGGAGTATTCGCCCCGGTCAGGCTAAATCCCGCCTTAAACACGCCATCGTTCGGAGTCTCGTCAAGCCCGAAACCGTCTAAATAAGCCGCGCGAAAAATAACTTCGTCTTCAAAGTACATTTCCAGATAGAGCGTATCGAGGTCTTTAGGCGTTTGGTCGTCAACTGCTTGAATCGAATAGTCGAATGTGATCGTATCCTCTTCGCTCTCCGGCAGCCACACTGTGTCCGGTCCGGTTACTTCGAGAATCTGCGGCGGAAGGTTTTCAAGACGGCACGCAAAGGTATCGCTGTAAACGAATTCATCGAGTTGACTTAAGTAATAATCCTGAATTCGATACGCCATACTGTAAACGCCCGTTGCAGCGCCGGCTGCTAAGAACGGTTCGCTGATCCACCGCCAGGTTGAATCGGTTGTGCGCTCCATCTCGAATATTGAAATATCTTGCGTCGGGAAATCGTCTCTGAATAAAATCAATTCTGAATTTTGAATATCGCCGAATCCGTCCGAATCTAATGTTTGAGTATGAAATGTATCGATAATGCTTCCGCTTGCCACAGAATCCGGTTCCGTATGCAGTAAAAACACCGGCGGAGAGTTTTCGCGCACGATAATGTCCTTATAGAGCGTATCCGGAGGCGCGCCGCGTTCTAATATAAACGATAAGTGATATTCTCCGGGACGAGCGGCGAAGTTCGAATTTATTCTCCGGGAAAAAATGCCGTCGTTCGGAGCGATATCGCCGGAAAGAGAATCGGCAAATCCTTCCGAATCTTGCCATCTTCCATAGTTCCCATCGTCGTAGAGCCTGAAATGGCTTCCGGCTCCTTCACCGGAGTTTATCTGACAGAGCATTGTGGTGTCGGCAGGTTCGAAAGGGCGAACTTGAATCGAGACTCTGACCATTCGTTCGGATTCGAACACCCAAATACTGTCCAATTCGACGACGCTGACGCCCGCCGGATTGTTAACCACCGGATCTGTCGAACCGTTACAGCCTATGAACAGAATCAAAATCAATGCAGCAACGGCTAAGAGCAAAAATACATTAAAGACAAACCGGCGTCGGAACGCCTTCCTGTCTTCCCTATTTAGCTCTCTTATCCGATGTATATTTGGCGGTGTGAAAATCACAGGCATTTACCAAAATTCTCAACGATACTTTTAAGATACCGATAGAAAAATGCAAAAACTACAAAAAACCTCGATGAAGACCGATTAAAATAAAAAGCTAACGAATTTGCCTGTGACGCCTCGTGTGTGTAAGTGAAATGTAGTATTTTAAGGTTTTACGTATCAACGGTTGATATTTCTCCCGGGAAAGGGTGTGGAATTTTGAA
>CAZWOY010000389.1:0-4267 GCA_964635255.1 uncultured bacterium | reverse complement strand
GATGCAGCGCCGGGATCAAGGGCAGATTTTGATTTATGACCTTGAAGGATTCCGTTAAAACAAACAAAATCTGCGGTTTTGTCTCCTTGTCGAGGTCCGGCTCGGTGTCTTTTTCCAGATGGATCCGGTAAACTATGCGGTCCACCGACGGTCGCAGCGGCTCCATTAGGTCGTCGGCTAAGCAGAGGCTGTCGTACTGGCTGTGATGGTGGACGCCCAGCGCGGGATGCAGCCCGGTTCCGACTATGGCGCGGGCGACGGCGGCGCGGATTATGGCGTAGCCGTAGTTCAGCAGCGTATTGACGCCCTCTTTTTCCGGATCGCGCCTGAAATCCGATCCGAAGAGTTTTTTCCAGTATATTTTCGCGGCTAATCCTTCGATGTTGTCCGGATCGCCGCCGCGCACCTTTTCGATAAGGTTTGACACGGATGAAGAATCGGGGGTGAATTCGTCCAGCACGAACGCCTGAGCTTTGAGCTTCGCCTGAACGATTTCTTTCCACAACTTCTTCTTGACGGCGGGACCCGCTCTTGCTTGTTGCGAAACGGTCTTGCTGTGAAGATTTCCGCCGGTCAGGGGGAGCAGGATCGAAGACGGCAGGTGGCGCTTATCGCTTATTACCACAACCGTATTATTCTCGCAGCAGCCGGCGAAGACCGACTGGGTATGGGTTATCTGCGGATGATCCAGAATCAGGACTCCGACGTCCTCGAGCGGAATCGTTCCGGCTTCCTTGCCGCCCTGCTCGATTATCAGTTGGCGGTCTTTATAGCGCAGGCGGGAAGGATTGCCGATCTCTATGATGCGCTTAATCATGGCATTCCCGGATTTGACCGATGGGATCTACCTGGATTTTTTTACATTTTAGCGAGTTGGGAGTTTTTATGAGTCTTTCACCTTTGTTTGTGAGAGTTGCTGCATTATGCAACCTGAAAGTTACGACCTTATTAGCTCCATCTAACATTTGCACGCGGTATAATAGTTTTCTCCCGTTTTCTTCAACCTCCACGATATCGTTTACCGCAAGACACAGGACAAATGCCCAATTGGATCCATGTTCTTTTTGAACAATTGGAACTTTTTGGATCCGGGCGCGGCGGGCGGCTTCCATCATGGTAACGAAAACGCCGTCCCGTTTTCCGGTTTTACGATGTTCGATTATTTCGACATGGTGGTTGCTGCCGTAGGGGAAGAATTTATAAGGTTCATCCTGGTCTTCCTGAACGCCGAACAGCGACGATTCGCTCATATCCGTTAAGACTCGAACCGAATGGACGGGCGTTTTGCCATCTACGTGCATTAAAGGGTTTTCCGGATCGCCAAAGGCTTTCTTTATAATGCCGTCAAACTCTTGGACTCGTTTTTCCACCAGTTCCCTTACTTTTTTATCGCGTATTTTCGTTATCTGGTTCCGAGTTATCGGTCTGTCTAACGGTACGCGGTAAACCATTTGAACTTTTCCTTTTTTGTCGCTTTCACCGGCGAATCCATAAGCTGTTTCTTCGTGCAAAGCTCCGTGAATTTTCCTCAGCGTCGCATGTGAAACGACAATGTCGTAAATCGCTTCCAGCACGTCGTTTCTGAAGTTTTCCCACGGCGGATCCGCTTCCAGTTCGCGGTCGGATATTCCATAGCTAATGTTCTTACGCGCCGAATTTCGAGACAGCTTCTGAAATAAGCTTCTGGTGGTCAAAGCAATCACAATAGCGTCGATTGCGTGGTGGCGGTGGTCGGTGCGGATTTTTTTGCCGAGAGTGTTTTGCGGCGCATTTTCCGGGACCGGGAAAATGTTGTCTATTCCCCATTTGCGCCGCAATTGAGCCGTTGCGCCGCCCTTGGTGACATCGACGTTCACTCCCAGTTTTTGCAGATACTTTTTAACCTCGGTGCATATATAGCGCGTGTCGTTCAACTGCCGCGAGATAAATTCGTCGGTTTTGATTTCCAGCTGTTTGAATTTGAGGCGTTTACGCGGGTGCATCCGCTTCATCTTAGTTAATCGCAGCAACATTTCTTCGTATTTTTTTTCATTAGCCGAATACGTTTCGTAAGGCGAACGGTTGCGCTTAATCTGACGATTTTCCGACGCCAGACAGAGAGTTTTGTTCATGTAAGAATCGTCGAGACTTTGGCTGTAGGGAAGAATATGCTCGATATCGACTTCGTCGGTAAACAGCCTTTCTCTCGAAATCATTTTACCGGTATAGGGACAGGTCATATTGCACTCTTCCCACAATTGATATTTGATGCGGTCTTCGCGCGTCGGCTGCTGGATTCCAAAATCATTTTTCAGGATTTCGTTGATTTGCTCGTAATGATTTGCGCGTTTCGTTAGTTCTTTTTGCAACTCCTCGCGCTGTTTGCGCGAGAGCTTCATATCCCGCGCCATTTCGATGCGAATTGTGTCCGGTTTATCGTAAGCCGCTATAAGCCGGTTTACGACTTTTCTTATCTCCCAGAGAGCTTTATTAACTACAGGATTGCGCAAATCTTCCGGGGCGTCGAGTTTATCGACGGCTTCTTTTATCTTGACCGGAGTGCTGTGATCGTAGCCGGCTTTTTTGCAGGCTTCGCTGTATATACAGCCTTCTCGCAAATAATGCAGAATTTTGCGAGTCGCCTTTAAGGACAGTCTTGCATATCCTGGCGTTAACTCGATCTTGGATAACTTTTCGGCCGTTTCTTCGTCAAAATTCCAGTGTTCTCGCATTCGGCGCAGGAATCCGCCCTCATGTTCGATCGTCAGTATATCCTCGACGAGCGCATCGCGCTGTTCTTCGGAAAACTTTTTCCATTCGCTTTCGCCTATGGTCTTTCTTAAATGGCAAGCCGTCAGATTTCCAACCAGCTTGCTTCTTTTTGAAATCTCCAGATTGAATTTTTCGTTTTCATGCAAGCCTAATTTTTTGCGCGCATTGTCCCAAGTCAGCGATTTTTGCTTTGAAAGGATTTTAAGAATAATCTGCTTTTCTTCCGGCGTGAGGCTGCGCATATCCAACGACGCCGGATCGTAGATTCGGAGGTTGTTGACGTCTTCCAGAATCCTGAATTCCTGCGCGGCGAGATGAGCCCTTGCCGCGCGGGGGCGCGATGGCTCGAATGTGCATTTGCCGATCAGATTTTTTTGTATCTTCAGCGGTCGTTGAAAGAAGATAACTTTATAAATCTTGGCTTTCAGCTCGGCCGTGAGAGTTTCGGGATAATAAACGCTTTGTTTTTCCCAGAGGGCGTCGAACTCATGCTCGTACATCGTACGATTTGTGTATCGTCTTCGCTGTTCCTTCTGGTTTGCCAGGTATTCGCCTAAAGTTCTGCAGCCCGATACGTGGATACTTTTCTGCAGTTCGGAAATCGATTTTTTAATTTTGCCTTCTTCCTTTTCGTCCTTGGCTTTGCGATTGCTTTGGAAGCCGCGCCTTTGGTTCAAATGGTAAATCGCTCTGCCGAATTCGAATAGGCTTAATTTTTCATCCAAGCCCTTTTTCCTTAGGAAATAAGGATCTTCTGAAGAAAGAAGCTGATTCCGTTTTTCCTCATCCACCGGGAAAAGACCGTTTTCCGAAAGTATTTCCCGAAGCGTATCTTTTCTCATTTTCCTGCGGGAGATCAACCGCCGCGACGCGCGCGCGGTGCGTCTTTCCTGGTTCTTTGGCGTTCTTGTTTTTACCTCGACCGCTTCCTGAAAAATCCTAACGCCGCAATCGATTATGCCGGCCGGTTCTTTGTCTTCAAATTCAACCAGCGCCCAACCGATGGAATTAGTTCCGAGATCGATTCCGAGAGTCGTCGATTTCATATCGTTGCCTCTTGACATTTATGGTAAATATTGTTATCTTTTATCCAAGGTGTAACAGACCGGTACCTGCGCTTGCCACAATAAGAAGTTTTTGCTTCGCAGGATACTCCCATAAAGGGAACCACAAGCTTCTGCCCATCCCGGGCAGGGGCTTTTTTTATCTATAAGTTTTTAATATACAGCAAAATCCGAGAATATCAAGGAAAAACATTTATTTATCGGCATTGCCAATAAACAGGAACGCTGATGCAGCGGAGTTGCGCGGAATATTTGTGAAAGCGCTTGAATAGCAATGTTGGAGTACACGCTTCAGCGTGCAAACCTCACGCTGATGACCGCTCTCCAACGGCATACGTATTGATAATGGTCAGTTTCAAGCGCTTCGATTCCATCCTCGGCAAATTATTCGGCGACCTACTATTAATAAGCGCATAAAATAGTTTTATCTTTTGGGAGATCAGTTGTTTTGC
>CAZWOY010000388.1:0-4270 GCA_964635255.1 uncultured bacterium | reverse complement strand
CTACGTGCAGAAAAAAGCGTCATTGCGAGTCTGCCTTTAGCAGACTAAGCAATCTGCTAACATCTTGACAATGCCGGTATTGCTCTAATGTTAGCCAAACAACTGATCTCCCAAAAGATAAAACTATTTTATGCGCTTATTAATAATAAACAATTTACGCCTACATCAGTCGATCTTATATCATTCTGTTTGTAAAGAAAGAGAAAGACATTAACTTATTAAATATCTTTAAAAACAATACAAAAACTTCCCAAAAATGATAGGAACGCGATTAAAATATTTTGAAGTTGCGGAATCTACGAATTCGCTGCTGAAGGCGGAAGCGGAGGCGGGACGGGCTCGCGAAGGAGATGTGATCATGGCGAATCACCAGACCGCGGGCAAAGGCAGGCTGGACAGATCGTGGGAATCTCCGCCGGGTAAAGGACTGCTGTTTTCCGTTTTGCTTTACCCCGGGATAGCTACAGAACGGATTGCGTTGATGGGATTAATGGCTTCGCTGGGAATTTTCGACGGGCTGGTCGAATATCTGGAGACCGCCGTTTCGCTTGGTAGAAACGCCGCCAATCAATTGCAGCTAAAATGGCCTAACGATATATTAGCCGGTGGGAAAAAGCTCTGCGGCATATTATCCGAAAGCAGTCTTGACAAAGAAAACAACCAATTTGCAGTCATAGGCGCCGGCGTGAACATAAACCACAACCAAAACGATTTCACGCCCGATCTTGAAAAATCTGCAACCTCGCTCTTTTTACTTACCGGTTCAGTTCAACAGCGAGATGCGGTTCTCCGTTTGATTTTGAAAAATTTAAACTTATATTACGAAAAGCTGAAATCCGAAGGCGCCGGATGGATAGCTGAAACATGGCTGCGGCGAGCCGGAATCGAAGGCAGGCGCATCTTTGTTAAACAACCGAACGAAGTCCTGACCGGAATTTGCCTCGGTTTGGAACAGAATGGAGCTATTGTTTTAAGACTGGAAAACGGGGGGCGGAAGGTTGTTTACAGCGGGGATGTGTGTTGAGGGGAGTGCGAAAGTTTGAAAGTGTGAAAGTGCGAAAGTGTGAAAGTGTGAAAGTGTGAAAGTGTGAAAGCGAACGGCGCGGCGGGCGGGAGCGTCCGCTACAGTGAGGTTTTCAAAACTCGTTCCCACGCTCCGGCGTGGGAATGCATATCGACCTTATGCAGTTAAGTATGCATTCCCACGCTGGAGCCTGGGAACGAGTTAAGCCGGCTTGCCTTGTCATTCCTGTCATCGCAGGAATGAGAAAGCGAGGGCTTTTTACGCATTAATCAACTGATGGACAGGCAATTGGCGAAACATTTTAAAAACAAGTGTTTATGATAGACCGTTTTCTTGCGATAGACATAGGCAACACGACGACCGAATGCGGCGTTTTTGAGAACGATAGGCTGGTTAAGTCCTGGAGACTTTCGAGCGAGACAGTCAGGACGCCGGATGAATGCTGGCAAACGACGGCGTTTTTTTTGAACCAGTTCCAAATTAAGCCGCAGTCCGTGGCTAAGTCCGCTATAGCGTCGGTTGTCCCTGAGTTGCAGCATAATTTCGGGCAGATGGTGAAGCGCTATCTGAATCACGATCCGCTCTTCATCTCTGTAGAAACCTGCCCGTTTCTGAAAGTCGATTACAAGAATCCACATCAGGTCGGCGCAGACCGGCTGTGCAACTCGTTCGGGGGATTTTTCCATTATGGCGGACCGTCGATAGTCGTCGATTTCGGAACGGCGATAACGTTCGACGTGACTTCGAAAGAGGGTTTCTATCTGGGGGGCGTTATTATGGCGGGACCTCGCACCATATCAACTTCGCTGCACAAACGCACGGCGCAATTGCCTAAAGTTAAGCTCGAATTTCCCGATTCGGTTATCGGCAAGACTACCGGCCATGCGATTCAATCCGGCTTGTCGTGGGGAGTGACGGATATGGTCGATGGAATGATCGAACGCATCAGGAAAGAACTGGGCGCGGAAACCAAGGTCGTCGCGACGGGCGGTTTAGCCGAGCAATACGCTCAAAGAAGCCGCTATTTCTCCAAAGTCCATCCCGATCTGGTGCTTGAAGGAATCCGGTTGATCTGCCTGAAAGCGGAGGAGTGCGACCGATGATCGAAGCGCTGCTAGCGCTGCAGTTGTTCTTTATTGGAGCGGCGCCTCAAATCGACGTCGTTTATCCAAGGATCATGGAGCCGGACTCGATCCCGCGTATTGCCCGAGTCGATTCTAATTTTATCTTCGGTTCGGTTCATCCGCCGGAATCGGAGTTGTATATTGACGGGCATTGCGTCGAAACGCATCCGAACGGCGCTTTTTTAGCCTTTTTGCCGGTGGATTGGTTTGACGGAGTCTATGAGTTGACGGCGATCGACAATGGGGACACGACATTTACCATCGCGCCGTTTTCAACCTACCCTCCTCCCGAACCAACTGAGCAGCCTGAATATACTCTTCCAGCTTTTTTAACGCTGAACGGAGGCGTAGCGAGGAATCATCCTCGCGGGTCTTATTACCTTTTCCCATTGCCGGAAACCAAAGTCCTTTCAACCGGCTGGTCGAACGGCTATTTCGAGATTCCAATCAGCGTCAACCGCAGCGTCTGGATCGCCGATTATTACGTGAGTCAAATAGATTCCTTTTATGCTGGCGAACCCCCGGTGGCATGGCGCATTGACTTGACGGCGGAAGACTCGTGGGAAAGGCTGACCTTGCCGCTGCCGCATAAAGTTCTTTACAGAATACACGACGAAACCGATCCGGACAGGCTGATAATCGATCTGTTCGGCGTAGTCTCACATATCGATCTGATATCCTATCCCGCGAGCGTCAAATTTATAAAGGAAGTCCGCTGGGACCAGCCCAACGATGATATTCTGAGGCTGGAAGTGAAACTGAAAAGCGCTTCCTGGGGCTATAAAGTCGATTTTGACGACGAAGGATTAATTGTAAACGTCAGAAAACCCCCGCAGTTAAGGGACAAATGGAAAACCCCGCACATCGGCGTCGATCCCGGACACGGCGGCGAACAGGACGGCGCAATCGGGCCTACCCGGTTGAAGGAAAAGGATATCAATTTAGCGGTTTCTCTCGAGTTGGCAGAATTCATCCTCGATAAAGGCTGGCAGGTTTCGATGACGCGCAGCAGCGATTGCGGCGTCGGGCTGAGAGACCGTATTAAACTGGCTGAATTCAACGAAGCCGATCTGCTTGTCAGCGTTCATCACAATGCCTTGCCCGACGGCAAAGATCCGTTCGGCTATTTCGGCGTTGGAACGTATTACTATCATTCGCAAAGCCGGGATTTGGCGGAATGCGTGCAAAAAGAGGTTGTTGAAGAATTGAAAATTCCGAATGAGGGGATATATTATAATAATCTTGCTTTGGCAAGACCGACGTCGATGCCGGCGATTCTGATTGAAAACGCCTATCTGATGCTGCCTGAACAGGAAGCGATGATGCGCGGGCCTGATTATCCGGAGCGGCTTGCAAAAGCTATTTATCGGGGGATTAAGAAATTTCTTGAACTCAGAAAAAAGTAGAAAAAACAACGTATGGAAAATATTTATGTAACGCACGAAGGTTTTGAAAAACTTCGTAAAAACCTCGACGAATTGGTAAATAAAATCAGACCGGAAGCGGTTGATGAGTTGGTGGCGGCGCGCGAAAAGGGCGACCTCTCCGAAAATGCGGAATACGACGCGGCAAAAGAGAAACTCGCCGGCATCGACCGGCAGATCGGCGATTTACAGACTAAATTCTCGAATGTCCAGTTAGTCGATGCGAAAGATCTGAAATCCGATGAAGTGAGAATTTTGTCGCGAGTGACGATTGTAAACACAAAAAACGATGTGAAGATGGACTACACCATCGTCGATCCGGTTCAAGCCGATCCCTCGAAACGTTTGCTGTCGATAAAATCGCCGATCGCCCAAGGACTTTTAGGGAAAAAAGCCGGAGAAACCGTTGAAATCGAAGTTCCCTCGGGAAAAGTATCTTTCAAGATTGAGAGGATTGAATTGAATACGGATATTTAGCTTTTGTTTAAAGCAGGTTGGACCAATGCATTTGAAATGCATTTTACAAACAGTCATCCCAGATTATGCCAAGGGCAGTCATTTCAGCGAAAGGGAGCGTTATTTTTCCAGTAATTGCTCATGAAGCGAGCTTCGCCACGGAACATGAAAATGGCTGGTATAATACCATTGAGTGCGCGCTTCAGCGCGCATGAAGCGCGCACTCAATGCGATAATTCTGG
>CAZWOY010000387.1:0-4272 GCA_964635255.1 uncultured bacterium | reverse complement strand
GTTGCCTGCGTGCTTTATGAGTGAACCGGGAAATAGCCTTGAGGATTAAGGTGCTGCCAAATTGGCTGCAACAAAACTTCCGAGTTAAGGCAGGCTTGTTTATTCTTGCCGTGCTGCTGTGGTTTTTGGTTGTGACGGAGAGGACGTTCGAGTATGCTTTTGAACTGCCTGTTGTACCGGTTAATGTGAAAGAAGGCAAGGTTATCGCGCAGGAATATGTTCGATACGCCTTAGTTAAGTTTGAAGCGGATGGTAAAGATCTGTTAAGAATGCAATTTATAAAGAAACCGTTTTTAGAGCTGAATCTATCGACGATCAACTACTTTTTTACTTTCAATTTGAAACCGGAAATGGTCATTATACCCAGCGGTATTAACGCCAACATCCTTGATATTGTTTTTCCCGATTCGATAAAAATCATTTTAGACAGCTACCATCAAACCAAGGTAAAAATCGAACCACAGGCAAGTCTTGACGCCGCAGCCGGATTTACAATTCCCTACGGTATTATTCTCGATCCGGACAGCGTAAATATTTCCGGTCCTGAAAAAGACATTTCTGAAGTGAGCGCCATAAAAACTGAAAAAATAGACCTTGATGATTTGAGTCGCGATGTTGAAATTCAACTTGATTTAGAGACGCCGGATATTTTTGGAATAAACATGTCGCATTCGGAAACGATGGGATATATCGACGTTGAACGGATAGGAGAACGAAAACTTATTGGAATTCCGATCGAAGCAAGGAACACGCCCAACGATAGAGTAGTATTAATAGAACCGGGATCAGTCGATATTAAGATAAGCGGAGCGGTAAGCTACATTTCAAAACTTGAGAAAAAAGACTTTAATGCATGGATCGATTTTCGCGATTTTAGTCCCAGACGCTCAAACAGAGCGCCGGTCCGGATTACTACCGGCAAGGAAATCGACATCGTCGAACTGAAACCGACCGACGTAAGAATTATCGTCAGACGCAACTGATATGCCGCATGTGCTTGGAATTGAAACTTCGTGCGACGAAACTGCCGCTGCAATTTATGGAAATGGAAAAATCCTGGCGGACTGCATCATACGTCAGATCGTTCATGAAGAATATGGCGGCGTCGTTCCTGAACTCGCGTCTCGCGCCCATGAAAAACTGTTGGCTGCAGCCGTCGATGAGGTTTTGCGAAAATCGAGACTTGAAATCAATGATCTTGATGGCGCTGCGGTAACTTACGGGCCTGGATTAGCAGGAGCTCTGCTGGTAGGCGTCGCTTTCGCAAAAGGACTCGCAGCCGGCGCCGGTCTAAAACTAATCGGAGTTAATCACCTCGAGGCTCACTTATGGAGCGCGGAACTTCAATATAGTGATATTCCCACGCCGTTTTTAGCTTATATTATTTCCGGCGGTCACACACTGTTGGTTTATGTAGCCGGATTCAGAGAGTACCAAGTTTTGGGCAGTACACAGGATGACGCTGTCGGTGAGTTATTCGATAAAACGGGCAGGATGATGGGTATAAATTATCCCGCCGGAAGCTCTATCGACGCCTATGCGCTGAAAAACAACTCCAAAACCGTAGAGTTTCCGCGAGCCAGAGTAAAAAACGATAAATACGGTTTCAGTTTCAGTGGATTGAAAACCGCCGTGTTGTATTATCTGAAAGCGAATTTCAAAATGCAGGGCGAGTCATTCGATTTGAATGAATCCGAAAAAGAATCTATTTGCGCAGGCTTAATGGCTTCGGTGGCGGATATGCTGATTCGCGCTGCGGAATTGGCGTTTACGGATTTTGAGGCGCGCGCGCTTGTTATAACAGGAGGGGTCTCAGCGAGTAAGTTCCTTAGAAACAGATTCCAAAAATTCACAGAAAACATCGGCGCGCCATTGTTTATACCGTCTATTAATCTTTGTACAGATAATGGGGCAATGGTTGCGTATCTGGGCGACCGACTCTATAGAAAAGGGCATTTTTCGGACTTGAGTCTTCCTGTTGAACCGTCTTTAACCTTAGCCTATTGATTTAATGGAATTTAGCAATACATCGCTTAACATTTCAGCAAATTTACCCGTCTGGCTGATAATAGTATTATGTTTATTGACCTTTGGATTTGCCTTCTGGTCATATCGGCGTCCCAATCCGCCGGTGAGCGGGTTAACAAAAACTGCATTAATACTATTGCGCGGATTTGCGATTTGCGGCGCTATAATTGTATTAACCCAGCCATTTATCAACTTAGACAGGAGGATCGAAGAGCCGGCGAAAATATTTGTACTGATGGATAATTCTGCGAGTATGTCCATAAGTCAGGGAGATGCTTCGCGAGCGGAAACCGTAAAGTCGCTGTTGAATGGAACGGGCTTCCGGCAAATCTATGAAAGATATCAGCTTAAGTTCTTTACATTCGGCGACAGCGTTAAGGACGGCGGACAAAAGCTGAAAGAACTCGCAGAAAACTATAAACCTGAAGAAATCGGCACTAATATAAGCCGCGCCTGGACAGAAGCTTTAGATATGTCGGAGTTTGAAGAACCGTCCGCTATGCTGCTAATATCGGACGGAGCGCATAATAATGGTCCGGATCCAGTTCGATTGGCGAGGAATGCGAAATACCCGATATTTACTTTAGGAGTTGGTTCTTCTCGACAATACCAGGATTTAATGATCACCCAGATTCTATCGAACCGGATCGTATATCAAAACAGCAAAACGCCTGTGGAAGTGGAGTACCGCTGTATTTCGTCCGGCGGTGAATCGATAAATCTGGAGTTGCGCGATTCAGCCGGAAACATCGTCGGCAAAAAACAGATTTTGGCGGAAGGCGATTTTTTTGAAGGCTCAGAGACATTTGAAATTACCTTGAAAAACTCAGGAAGACAAAGATATACCGCGCAAATTACGCCGATTGAAAATGAATTGACTACTGATAACAATCGAAAGTCCTTTTACTTAAACGTTCTTGAAAGCAAAATGAAAATCCTGATAATGGCTGGACCGCCGGATAATTCCCTCGGCGATCTGGTAAGACGATTATCCGGCGATGAGCATGTGGAATTGATTCAAAGGACGACAAAGCGGAATGGTTTCTATGAGAGCGACTGGCTGACAGAAAATGAATTACTCGACCTGGACGCAATAATTTTACATCATTTCCCTGTGCGGCAGACTGACAATGAAAAGTGGCGTGAATTTCTGGATTTTATCGAAAAAAACAATCTTCCCGTCTCTTTTTTCGATGGGGAAGATGTTGATTATGATAGTTTTAAAGAATTAGAATCAGTATTGCCAATATCGATTGCTTCTTATCGGAGCAGATCTATGGAGGGGCAGTTTGTACCGGTGCAAAGGCACGCAATCCTGACTGATCCGGAAAAAGTGGATTTCATAGACGTCTGGAGTAAACTGCCGCCGTTGTTATTTACCCCCAACAAGTACAATGTTTCGCCTGAGGCAAAGGTCATCGGCGAATTCATTTCGATTGAAAATGAGAGAAGCTATCCCGGTTTGATCGTTAACGAAACTGCCGGTGAAAAATCCATTACGTTTTTAGGACATAATTCCTGGCGCTGGGGGTTGGCTTCGCCGGGTGAAAGCGGAATCTACGAACCCTTTCTCAACCGTCTCGTACGATGGCTGTCGCTGCGCCAGACGGAAAAACAGGTCAGCGTTAGTTTCGATAAAGAATCGTATTCGAACCAGGAACCGGTAAAATATACCGTTAAAGTAGTCGATGAAAACTACCTGCCAATTGACAATGCAATTGTGAAATCGACGATAAGCGTAAACGATGAAATTGGAAGCGAGTCTATTCTTGAAAGTATTGGAAACGGAGCTTATCAAGAGAGTTTCCAGCCTTGGACAAAGGGAGAATACGAGATCGAGGCTGCGGCTGAAATCGACGGCGTCAATATAGGTTCGGATCGTGGGAAAATAACCGTTGAACCGTTTAATATCGAACTGCTGGATTCGAGACTGCATGAAAAAACTCTCGAATCGATTGCGAATTTTTCAGGAGCAAGATACGCTCATGCTTCCGATGCCGATTCGTTATTGTTATCGTTAGATTTTACGCCGATCGAGAATGAAATCAGAAAAGATCTTAAACTTTGGGGCAATTACTGGCTCTTGGTCGCAATTATAGCATTCCTGGCAATCGAATGGTTTATAAGGATTCGCGTCGGGATGCTTTAAGCCTAAAATGGTTGAATATGACCTTATTATCGTCGGTGGCGGCTGGTCCGGTTTAGCTGCGGCTACTTATGCGGCAGAGTACTCAAAAGGAAAGA
>CAZWOY010000386.1:0-4275 GCA_964635255.1 uncultured bacterium | reverse complement strand
GCGTACCGGGCGCCTCATGCGCGCTGAAGCGCGCACTCAATGTGATTAAACCAGCTATTTTCATACCCGCCATCCTCCCCCTTTCCAATGACGGCGCACGGAATCCACACCCCCTTTCCAAGGGGGGCAGGGGGATCCACCCCAATCGCAAAAAAATTAAACTTTTCCCGCATATCTAAAGCCCACCCTCGACATACAGGCGCGTTTTTTGTATCTTTATTAGTTTAGCGTTTGTTTTCTTGTAAATTGTGCAATATTTGCAAGGCTAACAGGTTTGATTTTCATTTTAACAGTTTCTTTTTACTTGTTAACAGGAGTTAAGGGAGGCATAATGCGGTTTTCGAAACGGATTCATGCAATATTTGCGCTTGTTTTGTTTTTCAGCTCTTTCATGGCTTACGCATCTTACGATTCAGGCGGTTCAACGTCGTTCTTAAACGACGCTCTCGTCGAAGTTACCTACTCGTCCGAGACTAAACTCGCTCTTTCGGTGCAACTGGATAAAGCCGGTCTGCAGGAAATCGCCGTGAATACGGCTTTTCTCGATCACGGTCAAATCGAAAATGGAGTTTATGCAGACGATCAAACCGGTCTTCAGTTTCCGGTTATCGTGAAATATGTCTTGATTCCGCCCCGTTCGGGAGTGGATTATACGGTCGAGGACTATACGATGAATCACTACGACGGCGATCCGAACTATGACAATCCGGTTCAAATCGATGAAAATCTGATCGGCGAGGACGGCTATTATCCTGCAAACATGATCGAACTCGGCTATCCGTCTATCCTGCGCGGCTACCGGATCCTGCCGGTAAAGATCAATCCCGTGCGCTGGAATCCCGAAACGAACGAGGTTCTGACAATAGAATCGGTAAATTTCGAACTCGATTTCAATTCGGACGCCAACCGCGTTAATCTGGTCAAGAATCCCGAACGGAAACGCCCCTCGAAGCACGCTTACAGTCTGGTCAGCGACCTGGCGCTAAATCCTCCCCCTCCGCCCCGCGATCTGGATCATCAGAGCGGCAAGATATTGTACGTCACCGGCGACGGCAATCAGTGGAACCAGGTTGTCGAACAGCTTGAGCGCCTCGTCGAATGGCGGCGGCGCATGGGCTGGACGGCTGAGATCATTCAGGTGGGTCAAAATCAGAACCGCGACCATATCCGCGGCGTGATCCAGGACCATTACGAAGAGGATGAAATTCCGCCCGAATACGTCGTTATCTGCGGCGATGCGGACGGGCAGTACGCTATGGCGTGCCATATTCACGCCAACGTCGGCAATCCTTATGAAACGGATCATCCCTATTCCTGTCTGGACGGCGACGACATCCTCCCCGACGTCGGTTTGGGCAGGTTCGTGTTCGACGATATAAACAAACTCAGCCGGCAGGTGGATAAAACGATCGAGTATGAATCCGATCCCTACATAGGCGAAGGCGATCACGCCGGCTGGCAGGCGCGCGGAGCGGTTGCATCGACCGACTATGACAACGGCGAAACCGCCAATAATCTCTGCCGCTGGAGCCGGGACATTATGTTGGACAACGGCTATACCGGCGTCGGAGAACTGTATTGCGGACCACAGCAGCACGAGGTCAATCCGACCAACTTTATCAACCAGCATTTCGGTCAGACCGGAATTTCGCTGTTTGTCTATCGCGGCTGGCAGGGGATGAACGGCTTCAACCGCCAGATGGTCAACAACGTGCGCAACGGCAGGATGCTGCCGCTGGTGATCCTCGCGACCTGCAATACGGGCGATTTCCTCGAACACGTCTATGATTTCTGGTCGTACATCGAACGGTTCCTCTATTCCGAGAACGGCGGCGCGATCGGCGCTATGGGGACCGGCGGCGCAACGCATACCCATTACAACAATCAATTTGTCAGCGCCGCGCTGCGAGCCATGTTCGCAAAGGACGTCCACCACCAGGGCTGGATCTTGATGGCGGGAAAAATTCAGCTTTATGATTCCTACTACGACCGCGGCGACATAAACCACGACCGCACGCACGCGGAAAATTGGCTGACTCACACCTACATTTACAACCTGATGGGCGATCCTGCGGTCGATTTATATACCGCCGCGCCCAAACAGTTGAACGTAATTCATCCTGAAATCGTCCGCGCCGGCGACTCGCGCTTCAGCGTCGCCGTCGAATATGAGATGGGCGAAGAAGACGAACCGGCGGTCGATGTGCCGGTGTGCCTCTACAAAGCGGATGAGTTTCAACTGCTGCAATGGACGAATGAGGACGGCGAGGTAGAATTCGCGCTCGATCCCGAATGGACTCAGGACGGCGAGATCATGCTGACCGTTACCGGTCATAACCTGACGCCCTATTTAGCCGATTTTGAAGTTGAAGACGCCGAGATGTTTATCGGAGCGGCTGCGTTCGAGATCGACGATGACGGCGAAGGCGACAGCAATGGCGACGGAGATGGCACAGCCAACCAGGGCGAACAATTGGAGCTGTCGGTTGAAATCGGAAATCTCGGCGAAAGCGTTCCCGACGGCGAAATGACCGCCGTTTTAACGCCTGCGACCGATGACGTCGAAGTTATCAACGGCGAAGCGCAATTCGATGAAGCGCCGGCTGCGGGCGAGAGCGTTAACGCCGATTTTGTAGTTGGAATCGGCGGCGGCTTAGCCCATGGCGGCGCTGCAGTCTTCAATCTTGCAGTGACCGTTGGCGAATTAAGCTGGAACAGCGCCGTAGCTATCCCGGTCGAAGGGCCCGCGATTGAATTCTTATCCTTCGAATGGGACGGAGATCCCCTCGAACCGGCGCAAATGGCTGACATGACCGTAACTGTAAAGAACTGCGGGACTAAGCCAACCGGGCAGATGACAGCGACCATGTCCAGCGCCACCCGCACTATCGACGTGCCGGAACCGGAGATCGTGTTCGAGTCGATCGAACCCGATGAGGAGGGCTCATCCGAAGAGACGTTCACCATCAGCGCGCACCCGATGCACTTGGGCGGCGCGCTTGCGGACTTAGTTATCGTCTTCGAGGTCGAACACGGATTCCGGGATGAGGTCGAATTTAGCTTCTCGGTGTCCGAAGCAGAGGACGGCGATCCCTTCGGACCCGACGAATACGGCTATATCTGCTTCGACGATACCGACACAAGCTGGTTTGCCGTGCCGGAATATAACTGGATCGAAATCGACCCCGAACACGGCGGCGAAGGCGTGGACACTGAGCTGTCCGATAATGGAATGGGACAGGACGAAAGCGTTGTCGTCGATCTGCCGTTCGTATTTCAGTATTATGGACAGGAATTCGATCAACTGACCATCTGCACAAACGGCTGGGCGGCGTTCGGCGACTATGGCGAGCTAAAATCCCCCTGCAACCGTCCGATGCCCGCCGGTCTCAACACGCCGGGGATGCTCAGCCCCTTCTGGGACGATCTGGTTATCCGCGGCGACGCCGGAGTGTTTTTCTATTACGACGAGGAGGAACACTTATTTGTGGTCGAGTGGTCCAGATTGAACCGATTGCATGCGGCGGGACAGGGACCGGTTGAAACTTTTGAAATCGTACTCTTCGATCCCGAATTTCATCCGACGCTCACCGGCGACGGAGACATATTGTTCCAGTATCTCGAAGTGGAGGATAACCGCGCCTCAGCCGATAGAGCCGGGGATACGCCTTATGCGACCGCCGGCATTTGTAGCCCCGATCTTAAGACCGGCTTGCAATACACCTACTGGAACGAGCTCACGCCCGGAGCCGCGCCGCTGGAACCGGAACGGGCGATCAGGTTTACAACGCTCAGCGATTTCAGCACCGCCTTCGTCGAAGGCTGGGTAACCGACGCCGCAACCGGCGATTCGCTGGAAAATGTGCTTGTAACAACCGACTACGGCTTCTGGGCGCTGACCGACTCGAGCGGATACTATGAGATCCCTGAGTTGCTGGTCGATACGATGATTACATATACTTTTAACGCTCATCTCGAATTTTACAACGATTCGACGATCAGCGAGATCGAAATCAGCCCGGATGACAGCCTGGAAATCAGTTTCGGCTTGCTGCACCCCGAGTTCAATCTCGACCTCGATGAAATCGATATTTCCATCGAACAGAACCACGCCAACGATTTCAATGTTCCGATCATAAACACCGGCAACGGCGAATTAACCTTCGACACAAAAATCATGTTCGTCGATGAAGAATTGCAGCGCGACGCCCGCTGGGATCCGTTTATGACGGTCGATGTTACCAACACGGTAATCGGCGTCGATGGCGAGGACAC
>CAZWOY010000385.1:0-4315 GCA_964635255.1 uncultured bacterium | reverse complement strand
GCAAAACAACTGATCTCCCAAAAGATAAAACTATTTTATGCGCTTATTAATAATGCCTTGTTTTAGTTTATTTTTGACTTATATTGAATTATAGGGTTTAAGTTTAAGTTCGATTTTAATTCGGAAGAGGACAAATTGAAAATACAATTAGAAGAGCGCAATAATCTGACGCTTCCGCAAGAAGTGTAGGACGCGCTTGGGATTGCGCCGGGAGACGACCTTATATACGAAATTCGCGATGGTCGCTTAACGATCATTCCTGCGATGACGATACCTCGCGATGAAGCAGATCTGTTTACCCCGGAATGGCAGGAAAGAATCCGCGAAGCCGAGGAAGACATTCGCGAAGGGCGGGTGTATGAAGCGGCTCATGCAAGTGCGATGATTAGAGTTCTCAACGAGTAACAATAAGGGAATTATATTGAAGCTGTCTTTCACAAAACATGCAATAATTCGAATGAACCAAAGAAAATTTACAATAGAAGATATTTATAATGTTGTAAATGAACCGGATGAAATTATTGAACAATATGATGGATGCATTCGTTATTATAAATATGCAGGAAAGTTTAAAAAAGTGGTTCGCGTCGTTTGTCGTGGTGCATCAGTAATAACTGTTATGCCAGACAGAAGTTACAGCAGGAGAAAAAAATGAAGTTCGAGTACGATCCCGAGGCTGACGCAGCATATCTTCAAATCGCTGAAGGCGAAGTCTTTGAGACAATCGAGGTTACTGACGGGTTAAACGTCGATTTGGATAAAGACGGGCAGCCGCTGGGTATTGAAATTTTAAGCGTGATTGCTAAGGGTGCAAAAGTTAAACGGAAAATGGAAAAAATCGCTGAGATTGTATAAAATACCCAAAGACGCAGAAAACGCATCTATGGTAAGTCGGATGTCAACCAATAAAAAATAAGTTAAATATCCCGATAGCCTTCGATGGTGAGAAAAAGATATTAGACTTCGAACCAAAGCTGCGCAAACCGGACTTCGAAATGCTGAGGACGTATGCGTTCTTTAATGCTGTCAAGATCGATGCAGGGGGGCTATTGCGTTGTCTGGAACGATAATTTGGATTTGAGCGCGCGGGATCTTTGGGTGGATGGTAAGGAATTTCAGTAAAATCCCGGAATGCAGTCGGTTGAAGGATTATCCATATTACTTTTAAGAATTTTCTGTGACAGAAAAAGTGGAAGAATTACGTTATATTCAAGTCTTTGAAGTAATTTAGTCACTAAAAGGGATTTTTTTATGTACTATCAAGGATTATTTATATTTCCATCCTTTTTCAGTTAACTGCCAATATCCGCGCTGGTCTGTTTTTTCAATAAGTCCATCTCTTTTTGCCTGTTCTATTTTCCAAGCAACTCCATTGTGTTGCCAGCGTGGGATACCATTTGCAACTCTTGCTTGCCAGTATGGGTGTTCAAATTTTTGTCTGAACTCAGAATACATTTCTTGTCTAATTTGGTATCTTGAAACTGATCCACCATGATCTTTAATTATTTGTATCAATTTACTTACTAATTCTCTGACTGAAATAGCGCATATTTCTGGTGTTCTTTCTCTATTACCTTCCCGCTGATTGATTTGAGTAGTATTTGTTCTTGGTTGCTGAACTGCCAATGAAGGTTCTCTCGGATTTTCAGGCTCAGGGCTCCTTGATCGAATAAATGTAACTGCTTCCTGGCGTGTTATCTCAAATCCTTTCTGTCGCATCACGTCAATTAACGCTTCTGGCAAACTAGGAAAAGGCTCCTGTCTTGTTCGCGTTTCTGCTTCTTCATACGAATTTGCCATTGAATCATGTTTTTGTGTTACTTTTAATTTTCTCTTGGCTAAATCTTCGGCAGTTCCATTTTTTACCTTTTCCTTTTTGAGATAACTTTCAAAGGTTTCTGCTGTTTGAAATTCGTTAGGATCGGCTATACTCAGTTCGTCAAACAATTTCTGGCTAAATGTTCCTTCGCCTTTTACATAATAAAATCGCCAAATTTGACCATCCGTGATTATTGAGAATGGAGCTGTAATGTCACGATTGTAATTTCTAACCTGAGTTTCTATAATATCAAGATTACCATTTATTCTACCAACAGCTTTAATTTCTATTAGAACTGCAGGATAATCGTCGCGCGCAAATAAAGCCATATCAACTTTGGTTCTATCTTCATCGGGAGCAACTGTGTATTCACAAGTTACTTCTTTAGGATTCCATGTATCCCAACCGAGAACATGGACAACTCGTCCAACAAGAGAAAATCTTACTTGTTCTTCATTTTTGTAACATCCTGTGCTAAGCTTGTGACGAATATCTTTGAGAACCTCTAGAATGGATTCTGGCATTGTCATCTCCGGTATTTAAAGAGAAAATCCTTTTTAGTCCGATTGTAATGTAGTTTCAGCGTTTAATGATAAAGTATAATAAACAATTAATTAAAATCTACCTTTACATATTATTGCAAACACAATAATATAAAAAAAATATAAATTACATTATCCAGCTTTATTAATACATGATATAACCATTCAGAAAATTTTTATTTTCGAATTTTACAACTGAATATTTAGAATCGACCGCTTTGTGCGTATCATCATAGTAGAAAACAAATACGCTTGAGAACCGTAAGCTGATAAAGGAAGTTCAATGATTTATTTAATCGCCGCGAACGAACCGGACCTGGATGCGAAAATTTCGAAACGATTCGGGCATGCGCCCTATTATCTGATTTTAAATTCGGAAACGCTGGAATTCACGTCGATAAAAGGACCTGACCAGGACGAACCGTCGGACGAGTTCAGCCGGTTTGCCGAAGCAGGCGCACGGGGCGCAATCCTCGGCAACGTCGGACCCTTTGCCTTTGAAAAATTGCGCGGCTTGGGATGGGACATTTACTCATGCACCGGCTCCACCGTCCGGGAGGCGGTCGAAAAAGTAACCGGCGGGGAGGTCGATCCGCTGAGCAAACCGACGATGAAACGCAGCGTCCGGCAGGGGTCGCATCGGTAGTGCGGCGAGAATCGAACAAAACTGTCGGCAGTCATTCCAGCGAAAGCTGGAATCCATCTTCCTTCAGCACCGGCGCAAGGACGGAATGGATTCCAGCTTTCGCTGGAATGACTGCCTTTCGCTGGAATGACTGCCTTTCGCTGAAATGACTGCCTTTCGCTGGAATGACTGCCCTAACCAACTCGTACCCGCGCTCCAGTCGGGAATGACTGCCCTTGCCAACTCGTACCCGCGCTCCAGTCGGGAATGAGGCGACTGTTTGATTTGATGCGCGTCGAACAGGAGTGTTCGCGCTACTATGATAATTCGCAGGCAAATTAAAAATATTTCTGAAATAAGGTTCGTAAGTTTGCATTCTTAGTAAGTAATAATTATAATATACTCGTCGTTAGTCAACAAAAAACAGGGAACGATGTTTTTTAAAGCCACTTGAACACTCGTAACGAACCAGTGTAGCTGGTTGAATTTCCATAGACAGATTTTTCTGTTGTCAGGTGGCTGCCGATTTGTCTCGCCTCGCGACTGACCTTTTGCAAACCTCCTGATAACGGTTAACCTGTGGCGCTTCGGCTTGAGATTTGATTCTCATTAGCCGTTAAGTCATGTAATAATAACAACTTGAACAGGAGGAACAGTGGAAAAACTCGACATTAGCCTGAAAATCGTCCAAGACGTTTACGATGGCCCTGAAGGCGTTCTTTGGGAGCTTATCATGGGCGAACAAATCCATGTGGGAGGCTTTAAATCCAGCATGGAACTCGCCAATCGCGCCGGAATAAAAGCCGGAATGCACGGGATCGACCTCTGCAGCGCTTTAGGAGCCGGCTGCCGGTTTCTTGCCCGGTATTTCGACGTTACCATGGTCGGATATGACGGAACCGACACTATGATCGAAAAAGCAGTCGAACGAACCGAAGCCGAAGGATTGAGCGACAAGATCAAGTACATCAAAGGCGACGTTGCGAACCTCGAGGTCGGGGACGCCGAGTTCGATTTCGTTTGGGGCGAGGACGCCTGGTGCTACGTCGATGATAAGGACAAGCTTATCGCTGAAGCGGCGCGCGCCGTCAAGCCGGGCGGCATAATCGCCTTTACCGATTGGATCGAAGGACCGGCGGGACTTGCCAGCGAGGAAGCCAAGCGGATTAACACGTTTATGAAGTTTCCCTATATGGAAAGCCGGAACGGCTATCAAGCCCTATTCGACAAACACGGCTTAACCATTATCGAAAGCGCCGACTTAACCGAAGAATTTGCCGGCTACGTCGATTTTTACATCAAAATGCTGACCGACCAGCTTACCTTCGA
>CAZWOY010000384.1:2349-4317 GCA_964635255.1 uncultured bacterium | reverse complement strand
CGTCTGCAAGCTCTCGTGTAAACACAAAGGAGTCTGTCAGGCGAGGACGCCTGACCGGCGCTCTCTTTGTGTTGACCGGCGCTCTCTTTGTGTTGACCGGCGCTCTCTTTGTGTTGACCGGCGCATTCTTTGTATTTTCGGCTAGTCTGGGCAACTGAAATCTATGCCGGACTCCCTATCGAGTAATTCCCTGATTCGCGAAACCGGAATGTAATGAAACTCAGCTAAGTTCATCCGGGCAGCTTATAGGATATTTTCAGTTCATAACTTGACAGATCGGCTTATTATTATTTAATTTCGCACAATCGAATTCATTTAAACAGGCGGGGTGACAATGGCGGATAACGGTTTAGGCCGCGAACATTGGGAGACTCGGATCGGTTTTGTCCTGGCTGCGGCGGGATCGGCTGTGGGACTGGGCAATATCTGGAAGTTTCCTTTCATCGCCGGGATGAACGGCGGAGCGGCTTTCGTTCTTTTCTATTTAGTATCTATCCTGATAATCGGCTTGCCGGTGATGCTGATCGAATTTTCCATCGGCAGGAAGACGCAGCTTAATCCCGTAGGCGCTTTCAGGACTCTTGCGCCGCGGGGACCTTATTTTATTATCGGCGGCATAGGCGTTTTAGCCGGCTTTATCATTCTATCCTACTATAGCGTCGTCGCCGGATGGACGCTTGCCTATATCTTTAAAGCCGTTTCCGGCGCGTTCATGAATTTTACCAATCCCGAAGTCGCTATCGTAACGGTTGAACAGCATGTGGGCGGATTGCTCGGCAAGAGTCCCGAAGCTATTGTCTGGACGGCTTTGCCCGATAGTCTGTCCTCATGGGTAAATCTTCACAGTTCGCTCGCTTCGGGAGGCGCTGTGCCGGATACGCTGCTCTCAAATATCGCCGCGAGCGAATTCGGCGATTTTGCCGGTGATTATAAATGGCCCCTGCTCAGCCATGCTGTATTCATTTTCCTGTGCGTACTGGTCGTTTTTCGAGGAATCAAGGGCGGGATCGAGAAGTGGAACCGGATATTAATGCCGACTCTTTTTATCATCATTCTCCTTCTCGTAATCCGCGGCGTAACGCTTAACGGCGCTGAAAAGGGTTTGGCGTTCCTGTATAAACCGGATTTTTCAAAGCTCACAGGACCGGTTATCCTGACCGCTCTGGGGCATGCTTTTTTCACGCTATCGCTGGGAATGGGAGCTATGATGACGTATGGCTCTTACCTGAGCAAGGATGAAAACCTGGTCGAGAGCGCGCTGTGGATTTTGGTAACGGATACTTTGGTGGCTCTGCTTGCAGGCACGGCTATTTTCACGGCGGTTTTTGCGATGGGATTTGCGCCGAATGCAGGTCCCGGACTCGTGTTTCACGTACTGCCCGCAATCTTCGCACTGATGCCGGGAGGGCTCATTGTCGGCATACTCTTCTTCTTGCTGCTGTCGATCGCCGCGCTGACGTCGGGAGTGTCGCTGCTCGAGGTTGTTACCGCTTATTTTATAGACCAGCAGGGGATGTCCCGCCACAAGGCGACAGTCGTCTTCGCGATAATTATTTTCCTTTTGGGAATTCCATCGGCGCTGTCTTTTGGGTTGTTGAGCGATTTCACCATTCTCGGCATGACCGTGTTCGATTTCCTCGATTATCTATCGTTCAAGTACATGCTGCCCATAGGCGGATTCCTGATGGTGTTGTTCACGATTTTCAAGTGGCGGTCGCATAATCTGATTAAGGAATTGAGGCAGGGCTGCGAGAGCCTCCGCCTGTCGCCGGCGCTGGTGACGATTGTGTTGATTATTGCCGCGATCTTTATCGGGGTTACGTTTGTGTTTGAGTTGAAGGGATAGAGTGAGCAGCCCGGCTTTTCTGAAGGCGGATTGCGGCTTGCAGACGAGGGCGTCTGCAAGCTCTCAGTTAGTCTGCAAGCTCTCAGTTAGTCTGCAAGCTCTCAGTTAGTCTGCAAGCTCTC
>CAZWOY010000384.1:0-2249 GCA_964635255.1 uncultured bacterium | reverse complement strand
TCTCGTTCCCACGCTCCAGCGTGGGAATGCATACAGGCGCCGTATCTCGTTCCCACGCTCCAGCGTGGGAATGCATACAAGCGCCGTATCTCGTTCCCACGCTCTGCGTGGGAATGCATACAGGCGCCATGTCTCGTTCCCACGCTCCAGCGTGGGAATGCATACTGGCGCCATGTCTCGTTCCCACGCTCCAGCGTGGGAATGCATACTGGCGCCATATTGTCTCGTTCCCACGCTCCAGCGTGGGAATGCATACTGGCGCCATATTAATCAGTCGGATCGCTCTCGTTGCCACCCAGCAGCGTGGAAACGAGTAAATACTCATAACAAGGATCAAATATGCGACATTTGTTTGTTACGGTCTTCTTAATATTTCCAGCGCTGGTCTTCGCTCAATCGGCGGAGATTCAAGCGCTGATCGACAATGACGATTACCTCGCCGGTCAGGGACGGGATCGCAATTTGGATCGAGCCGACCGGCGCGCTTTAGCGGATTTGTCGTCTTTGATCTCGGTGACGGTAAAATCGGAATTCCGGATGGTGACGCAGGAACTCAACCTTGATTTGGACGAGTTTACCGAATCCATCATCGAGACATATTCTTCCGCCGTCTTTACCGGCGCCGAGCGCAAATCGGATATTCTGAAAAACGGCGAATACTTAGTTGTTCGGTATATCAAGAAAACCGAGGCGGGCCGGATTTTCGACGAACGGCGGGAACAGATCAAGGCTTATGTCAAGGCCGGCAGGCGCGCCGAAGATGTAAACAATTTCGACGTCGCGCTGAGAAATTATTACTGGGCTTTGGTTCTTCTGAAAAGCCATCCCGAACAGAACAGCATCTATTATAAAGAGGGCGCCGACAGCGCGCTTCTTACAATCGAGCTGCCGGAGAAAATACGAGGGCTGCTGCGAGGAGTGAGATTGGAAGCGGAGAACGTCACATCAGGCGCGAACTACAAAGTAATTAACATTTCTGCGGAAAACGACCGCGGCGCTATCGCCAACCTGAACCTGAAATATTTCGACGGCGAGGAATTCTTTCCAGCCGTCATTAAGGATGGCAAGGGAGCGCTTTGCGTTCCTATCGACTATCTCGACAATGTCGGCGAGATCAATGCCACAATCGACTACGAGTTCAACGAGGTTCTGGGCGGCAGAGCTTTAAACGAGGACGTTAAAGCCGTTATCGAACAGATTTTCATACCCTTCGACAATCAGAAAACTATTTCCGTTCGCAGCGCTCCCGATAAAGCCTTAAGACCTGAGATTAAGAGTGAAGAGGATGCTGCGACAGACGAGCTGATCCGCATCGCCGGCGGCTTAGTACGCGCCATTAAGAACCGCGATTTTGAATCGATCAGGGATGATTTTTCCGAGGAAGGTTTCGAGCAGTTTATGAAAATTATGAATTACGGCAAAGTTCGCTTGTATGAAGGCGAGCATGAGATTAAGTTTGTAAAATACGGGCAAAGCGTCCTCATAAGGACGATTCCTTTAACGATTCAATTAACCGATCGCAGCCGCAAGGTCATACATGACGACGTCTGCCCGATCGTTGAAGACGGAAAAATCGTCTGGACAAACTTTGCCTTGAACGACCATGAAGCGCAGGACGCTATCCGGCGCGGCGAAAAAATGGGCGATTTGGACGAGCGTTTGACCTGTCTTACGTTTATGGAATATTATAAGACCATTTTCGCGCTGAAGGAAATACAGCGCATCGCGGACATATTCCGGGATGACGCCATAATATTTGTCGGACGTCCCGTAGGGAGAACGCCGGTTCCGAAACATTTGGGCGAAGCGGTTAAGAAAGTCGTCCATCTCAAGGATTACGAGCTGGTAAAATACAACAAAGAGGAATACTTGAAAAATCTTGAAAGCAAGGTTTTTGTCAATCCCTTTGTCAACATCCAGTTCTCGGAGATGGACATCGACCGGCGCAGCGCCGAAAAGCCGGTGTTCGGGATTCAACTGCGCCAGGACTATTATTCGACGAACTACGCCGACGCCGGTTATCTGCTACTCTATACAGACAACTCGGACAGCTCGCAGCCGAAAATCTTCTTCCGCTGCTGGCAGCCGGAGAAATTCGTCGATATGTATGACGTCATAATCGATTAGGCAAGGAGTTTCTTGCTATTTTGCGGATATTGTCTTAATCTTTGCTATACATCGGTAGGGCGGGCGTCCCTGCCTGCCGGCTTTGCTATACATCGGTAGGGCGGGCGTCCCTGCCTGCCGGC
>CAZWOY010000383.1:0-4332 GCA_964635255.1 uncultured bacterium | reverse complement strand
TCCGCATTCCATCAGATTCCTGGAGATGGCAACTATTTTATGCACGTAGTAATAACCGATATAGTTGCTACGAAAGTGGCAAAATAAAATCGCAGTATTCGCGTTTTCCGTTTAAGCCTTTAATCATCTCGTCAGATAATTATTCACCAAACGGATTTTATCGCGGAACCTTAAAACATCAGGTCGAACACTCTTGAACGACGCCCGGATTCGCAAAACCGGAATGAAGTGAAACTAAGCGAAGATCATCCGGGCCGCTTTGAGTTTTTTGTGTCTTCGTCGTGAAATCTAATTCCGCAGGAATTTTTTTCCAATACTACTATGTGCATAAAATAGTCACTATCTCACGGAATCCGCTTGATGAGGAATACTATGCAATATCAAGATGTTAGGAGATTGCTTAGTCTGCTAAAGGCAGACTCGCAATGACACTTTTTCATGCACATAGTAATAACAGGTTCATTATGCATGCAACGCTACAAAATTCCCCCCTGAAGTATTTTCTGATAATTAAGCTTTTCTTTTTTTTAAAATTATGTATTTTATTAACAGACAAGGACGAAATATACGGGAAAATGGCTTTAATTCAAGCATACTGCGGCACGGACAAAGGAAGAAAACGGAGCGTCAACCAGGATCGCTGCGGCTGGCTCGAGATTGTTGACGGAGAGGAGTGCCTTATCATCGACGCCGATGGCATGGGAGGGCACTCAGCCGGCGAACTGGCGGCTGAATTTGCCGTTGAAGAATTTCTGGACGCTTTCCGGAAAAAACATGCCGATCCTGTGAAAACGTTGAAGGACGCTTTCAGCGCGGTTATTTCGCGGTTGAAAAAACATATTAAATCCAATCCCGACCATAGCGACATGGGAACGACGCTCAGCGCCGCTCTGTTGTATAACAAACACATTTACACCCTGCACATCGGCGATTCGCGCATTTACAAAATCGATAGCTCCGGATTAACCCAGATCAGCGAAGACCATTCCTATGTCCGCGAACTGGTGCGAGCCGGCGTACTCTCAGAGGAATTAGCCGAACAGCACCCCGATAATAATATCCTGACTAAAGCCGTAAACGCTCTAACCTCTAGCGAACCGGACCTGTATGATGCCATCAAGGCTGAAAAAGGCGATGCATTTTTAGTATGCTCGGATGGATTATGGAAAATGACGTCGAAAGAAGACGTCGCAGGCATCGTCGGCGAATATAATGCTAAAGAATCCGTCGAGCGCTTGATCGATTTAGCCAACCAAAACGGCGGCGAGGATAACATTTCGCTTGCGCTGATGAAAATAATCGATATTTAGGCATTGCCGCAGACTTTCCATAAATGTCGATAGTTCGCATCAACAACCTGAAAGTGGCTTTTGGCGGTCAGGAAATTTTCGACTCCATCACAGCCCAGATCAACAAAGAAGATCATATCGGTCTCGTCGGACCCAACGGCGCCGGTAAAACTACCCTGTTAAAATTAATCGTAGGCGCGTTTGAACCGATAGACGGCAGCGTTGCGCATGTTTCCAATATTTCCGTCGGTTATCTGCGCCAGCATCCTGTTTATCCCGAATGTCAAACGGCGTTTGAGGAAGTTTTTTCCGGTCTGGGGGAAATTCGCAAAGTCGAAGCCGAGATGCGCAGAGTTGAACAAAGACTGCACCGGGCGGAAGAGGAAGAGCCGGAAAAAGTCGATTTGATTGGAATGCAATACGCGGAGTTGACCGATAAATATCAAATGTTAGGCGGACCGGCGGCGGAAGCGAAAATAGCGGCGCTTCTGGATGGATTGGGCGTGCCGCGCAGAATCTGGACAAGTCCGATGGAATCCCTTTCCGGCGGGGAACGCAATATGATCGGTTTAGGACGAATCCTGATCGGCGATCATGATCTGATGCTTTTAGACGAGCCGGGGAACCACCTCGATTTCAGCGGACTGGAATGGCTGGAGAACTTTTTGAACGCCTCGAATAAAGCTTTCATTATAGTGTCGCACAATCGATATTCTCTCGACCGCGTCTGCAATAAAATCTGGGAACTCGATCATAAACGCCTGGATGAATATTCCGGCAATTACAGTGAATATCGAAGCCAAAAACTACAGAAACAACTTGTACAGGAGTCAGCGTACAACCGCGCTCAGAAAGAGATATCGCGGATGGAATTTAATATCCAGCGGTTAAAGGCGTGGGCGTCGGTTTATGATAATCCGAAACTTGCCAAGACTGCAAAAAGATTCGAAAAACGGGTGGAAGACCTTGAAAAAGTGGAACGTCCCGAACATGACGGCAAAAAAATCAAGCTGCGTTTTCTGACCAAGCCGCCTAAGGGACATATCGCTTTAGAAGTAAAAAACTACAAAATCCAATTCGACGATGAACCGCCGCTGTTGGATAATGTAAACTTTCTCATTTCACAGGGCGAGCGAGTCGCATTAATAGGCAATAACGGCACAGGCAAAAGCACATTTCTCAAAGACGCAATCGATAATGGGAAATGGGAGAATTCACGATTAAGAGTCGGCAAGTCGGTATCGCTCGGGTATTATTCTCAGTTAGGCGAGAATATCGACGAAAAATCGACTATTATTGAGGAAGCCATGCGGTTGACCGGATTGCTGCGCGGAGAAGCGTCGGTGTTGCTGCATCGCTTTTTGTTTACCGTCGATGATCTCGAGAAGCCGGTGAAAATCCTTTCCGGTGGCGAGAAGGCCAGGCTGCAACTGGCGGCGATTGTACAGTCCGGTTCTGACATGCTGTTGTTAGACGAGCCGACCAACCATTTGGATATTCCCTCACGCGAAGCGGTGGAGGATGCGTTGGAGGAGTTTCCCGGCACATTGATTGTCATTAGTCACGACAGGTATTTTTTGGATAAGCTTTCGGATCGAATATTTCATTTTCTCCCCCCTGATGTAATCGAATATGAAGGCAACTTCAGCGATTTCTGGAAAAAAAGAAGAAAGTATCTGGAAACAAACCAGTCAAAAACCGATGCGACGGCCCGGAAACGATCGACCGATTACGACTCCGGCGAATCTAAGCGAAACGCGGCGGCAAAGAAGAAGCGGATTAAATTCGATCCATCGCGATTTAAAGAATTGGAAGGGGAGATAGCAAGACTTGAAAACCTTCGACCGGGAATCGAAGATGAATTCAAACAATTAGACGCCAAAGGAAAAACCGAACGCGCCGAAAAAAGGCGGGTGCGGCTCGAGAAAATTGACAATCAGTTGGATGAACTCTACGAGGAATGGCTGGTTTTGGGTGAGAAAAAGAAGAAATGGTAAAATCCTGGGAAAATAAAAAAAATCCACCGGTAGGGCAGGCGTCTCTGCCTGCCTTCTCGACCTAACGGGAGCGCACCGGCAGGCAGGGACGCCTGCCCTACCAAATATTGAGGACTAAAACTAAGAAATGACTAACCTTACAAAATAAGGAACAGCGCATGATAAATCTGCAAAAATTTCAAGCCGGCGAAATTATCATTCGCGAGGGCGAGCCCGGCGAGCAGGCCTACTTCATCGAACAAGGCAAAGTTGAGGTATCGAAAGACCTTGATGGAAAAAAAGTACATCTGGCGTTTCTGAACGAAGGCGAACCGTTCGGCGAGATGGGTATGATCGACGAAAAGCCTCGCAGCGCTACGATTACCGCAGTCGAGGACACAACAGTTTCGACGGTGCATCGCGATGATTTTTTTAAGAGCCTGCAAACTAATCCTGATACCGCCGTCAATATTCTCAGGGCGTTGTTTGAGAGGCTGCGTGAAGCTAATACCATGGTATTGCAGTTAAAATCGAGGCAAGCGGAAACGGATCAAACTGCCGAAATACAAACCGCGGATAGTCCTATTTCAGATAAACTGAGCGTCGAATTGGTTGGACTTACGGAAGAAGCGGCGATAGCGCTGCCTTCAAGACCTTGCATCATCGACTATTTTCCATGCCGTATAGGCAGGAAAAGCCATGATCCACTGGCGATAAACGACTTAGTTTTAATTACTCAATCGCTTCCTCATCAGGTTTCCCGCAACCATGCCAAATTTATCAGGCAAGGCGAGTCGATAGGCGTTATCGATCGGGGCAGCACGCTTGGCTGCCTCGTGAACGATCGACGCATCGGCGGCTACTCGGGATCGCCGGGACCGGTTTTTTTACGCGACGGCGAGAATGAACTGGTTCTGGGCAACGAAGATTCGCAGATCAGGTATCTCGCGCGAGTTTAGTAGGTTTTTTCTTGCACGGCGCTCCCCTTTGATTCCCCCTTTCAGATAGAAGGGGGAATGCATATCGACCTTATATAGTTAAGTATGCATTCCCACGCAGGAGCGTGG
>CAZWOY010000382.1:0-4345 GCA_964635255.1 uncultured bacterium | reverse complement strand
ACTGGCAGGCAGGGACGCCTGCCCTACCAGAGAAGTTTATTTTCATGTTCCGTGGTGAAGCGCGATTCATGGGCAATTAATGGGAAAATAACATTCCGTACGCAGTCATTCCAGCGAAAGCTGGAATCCATCTTCCTTCGACGATAGCGCGAGAACCGGCCTGGATTCCAGCTTTCGCTGGAATGACTGCCCGTGGGCTTTATCAAAGTAGCGTGAACACTCCTGTTCACCAACGTCCAATTAACTTTACGCCAAATGTCGAACAAGAGTGTTCGAGCTACTAATTTAAAATATCGAACAAGAGTATTCGAGCTGCTATATCAATATCCCAGCTATCGTAGCCGTCATAAACGAGGCTATCGCTCCGCCGAACATGGCTTTTAAGCCGATTTTGGCGAGGTCCGCCTTCCGCATGGGGGCTACAGCGCTGATACCGCCGATCTGGATGCCGATCGAAGAGAAATTTGCGAAGCCGCACAGGGCATAAGTTGCTATAACGGCAGCTCGTTCGGTCATGACGCCGTCGTTGATGTAAGTTCCCAATGCGCCGTAAGCGACAAACTCGTTTAAGGTCAGTTTTATGCCCATCAAATGACCCACCTGCCCGGCGTTTTCCCAAGGCACGCCCATGACGAACGCTATCGGACGCAGCAGCGTTCCGAATATCGTCTGCATCGATCCGGGGAAGACGCCTCTGAACTCGCCCACCGCCGGCGACATGCCCCCGGTGGACATGTACTTGTAATATTCGCCCGCTAACAAGCCTCCGTCGATGATTTTATCCATCCAGTTCAGAAAAACGTCCAGCACGGCAATCAGGGCAATAAATCCGATTAGCATCGCGCCGACGTTCACGGCTAATTTCAAGCCGTCGGTAATGCCGTTGGTCGCCGCTTCGATAACGTTGCCTCCGGCGTCGATTTCCGGCAGTTTCGTATCGCCTGCTGTTTGAGAATGCTCCCGCTCCGGAAAGATGATCTTGCCGATAACCAGCGCAGCCGGAGCCGACATCACGCTCGCCGCGATCAAGTGCCCCGCCGGAACGCCCATGCCGATGTATCCGGCTAAGACTCCGCCCGCGATAGTCGCAAACCCGCCGACCATAATGGTTAAAAGTTCCGATTTGGTCATGCCGTTTAGGAACGGCTTGATCAGCAGGGGAGCTTCGGTCTGCCCGACAAAGATATTGGCGCTGCACGACAGCGTTTCCGCGCCGCTCGTTCCCATCGTCCAGCGCATAAACTTGCTCATCGCCTCGATGACCTTCTGCATCACGCCGAAATAATAGAGAACGCTCATAAAGCCGCCGAAGAAAATAATCGTCGGAAGAACTTTAAAAGCAAACTGAAATCCAAGCCCGGGCCAGGTGCCGGGATTTGGAAAGTCCGGCATCCAGGGTCCGAAATACTTGCTGTCGGCTAAGTTTCCGAATAGAAATCTGGCGCCGTAATCGGAAAGGTTGAGGAACGAAGCGACCGACTCGCTGAAATCTTTGAAAATAGCGTTGCCGTGCAGACCATGCGAAATGAGATGGGATATGCCGGAAACGACGAGCAAGCATCCGGCAAATTTCTGCGCTCCCGGCAGCCATTTGAACCTGCCGTTTAAGAGCAGAAACAGAATCGACAGCCATAAAATGTGAATCGAGGCAAATTTCAGAAAATATAATCCAGCGCCGATGGCTCCCCCCGCAGCAAGCGCTCCTAATATAGTGATCGAAATTTGTCCTAAACTGGAATCCTCTTTCTTGAGTATAAACACAAGCAGGACCAATCCGAAAATCCCCATACCGACAAAGCTCCAGTAATCGCTTCGCAGGATAATCAGCGCAAATAAAAACTGGAGGCTTATTCCGATTATGATCGGTCTTACTTTTAAATCCGCTCGGTGATAGGACAGCGCCCACGCAATCGCAAGCAGCGCGATAAGTCCTAAAACGCTAATGAAACCCATGAGGATCCTCTTGTTTTTGTTTACCGTGAAAACATTCCGTATGCAGTCATTCCAGTGAAAGCCGGAATCCATCTTCCTTCAGCGATAGCGCAAGAACTGGCAGTCATTCCAGCTTTCGCTGGAATGACTGCCCTTGGGCTTTATCAAAGTAGCGCGAACGCTCCTGTTCGCCAACGTCCTTATAAATCCACGCCAAATGTCGAACATGAGTGTTCGAGCTACTATTAAATGTCGAACATGAGTGTTCGAGCTACTGGATCAATTTCTATCGTGAATCACCCGCCAACTGTCGAAAATCATCGGTTCTTTCTCAACATTTTCGGCTGTGATTTCATAAGAGTCGATTATTCTCGCAGCGCATTTTTTCCCGTCACTCTCTGTCTGGGCATAAACATAGCCAATTGTTTCGTCTTTTTCGACATAATCGCCGTTTTTCCTCCACAACCTCGCTCCCACTCCGTAATCGATTATGTCTTCCGGCTTCATCCGTCCGCCGCCGATTTCGATGATCGAATAGCCGATCCGCTTGCAGTCGATCGACTTGATATTGCCCGTCTTGCCGGCGATGACGGGAATCTTGAATTTTGCCTGCGGCAGGAGTGAAAGATCGCCGCAGACGGCGGATTCGCCCAACTGACTGTCAATAAGTCCTTTGAATGTCTCCAGCGCGATACCGTTGTGAATCGTTTCGGTAATGAGTATATCGGCTTGGTCGCTCGTTTCGCATGTACCGGACAGTATCAGCATCTCAGTCGCCAAAGTTTTAACGAGCCGGTCGAGATCGGGGATAGTCTTGCCGCGCATATATTCGACCGCTTCTCTGACTTCAAGAGCGTTGCCGATGTATTCGCCTATGGGAGAATTCATGTTAGAAAAGACAACCGACATGTTCATGCCAAATCCTTTGCCAACTTCGATCATAAATCCGGCAAGTTCTTTGGCTCTGTCCAGGTCGGGCATAAACGCCCCGCTGCCGGTCTTGATGTCCAAAACCAGATTCTGCGCGCCTTCAGCGATTTTTTTACTCATGATACTCGCCGTAATCAGAGGCAGGCTCTCAACCGTGCCGGTCAGATCGCGCAAACCGTAGATTTTGTAGTCCGCCGGAACCAGTTCCTCACTCTGGCTGACGATAGCGCAGCCGTTGACTAAAACCATGTTTTTAAACTGATCGAGTGAAAACTTCGTCCTGAATCCGGGGATAGATTCAAGCTTGTCCAGCGTTCCGCCGGTGTGTCCCAGTCCTCTGCCGGACATCATTGGAACGTTCACGCCAAGGGCGGCGCACAGCGGCACAAGAATCAAGGAGAGCTTATCCCCGACTCCGCCGGTCGAATGCTTATCGACGGTTTGCATATCCTCCGAGAAATCGATTCTATCGCCCGAATTGACAAAAACTTCCGTAAGGGCGTATATTTCGCTGTCGGACATGCCTTGAAAAAAGACTGCCATCAGCATCGCAGACGTCTGATATTCGGGAATCTTTCCATTGAGAAAAGACTCAATGAAAAATGTCATCTCATCCCTCGTCAATTTCCCGCCATCGCGTTTTTTAGCTATCAGATTTACAGGTATGTACATATTGAAAAAATGCCGGTTTGTTTTCGAGAATTACCTTAAAGAAACGATAATCGTATTAAAATGCAATATGCAGGCATTATGGGTTATATTTTTTGGAATAAAACTTATATATGGCAATCTGCATTGTAATTTTCTATTTTCTTATTGGAAGCTGCCTGCGGAAGAAAATTCCGCAGAGACTCAAAAAGACGTGGAGAAAAAATGTCGATCGAAGCGGTCGAATACCAAAAACTTGACGAATCTGTAAAATTACTCATTCAAAAAGCGAAACAGGTCATGCGCAACGCCTATAATGTTTATTCGCATTTTTATGCGGGCGCTACGGCGAGGACGCAATCAGGGAAGATATTCGCAGGTGCAAACGTTGAAAACGCATCTTACGGTCTGACTGTCTGCGCTGAACCCATCGCAATCGGTTCAGCGGTTGCCGCCGGTGATCCGGAAATAACTGAACTTGCTGTTATCGGCGGAGCCGACCCGGCTGGGAGTGGGGGAGAGGCGGTCACGCCATGCGGCAGATGCAGGCAAATTATTTACGAATTCAGTCAGGTATCCAGGCGGGATATTGTCTTGTATTGCTGCAATGCGGACTTGTCGAAGATACTGCGGATGCGCATTTCGGACCTGCTGCCAAATTCTTTCGGACCGCGAAACTTAGACGCCGATTTGAATAGTTTTTTAAACAGGCGGTTTTAGTTTACTGGGAAAATAGACCGCTTAACCTCCCCCCTTCTATCTGAAGAGGGGATACCGCTAAATCTCCCCCATTCTATCTGAAGGGGGGATACAGGGGGGTTGCGACTTACGTCGG
>CAZWOY010000381.1:0-4348 GCA_964635255.1 uncultured bacterium | reverse complement strand
AAGGTCGAGAAGGCAGGCAGAGACGCCTGCCCTACCGGTGGAATTTTTATTTTCCAAGGAATAAAACCCAGTAGGTCGAACACTCCTGTTCGACATTTTGCCCAAGGGCAGTATGTTGCCCACGGGCAGTCATTCCAGCGAAAGCTGGAATCCATGCCGGTTCTGGCGCTAACGCTGTAGGAAGATGGATTCCAGCTTTCGCTGGAATGACTGCGTACGGTACGTTATTTTTTAGCCTCAAGCGTCCTTGCTTAACGCCATAAGCGCCATAATAACGATAGCAATCTGTCAAGTGGGAACGCCTGACTGGCGCTTACTTTGCATTTTCGGACACTCTGCTTCGCAGGAATACAAGGTAAAAAAAATAATAATGATATTTTACTATCTTATTTTGAATAGGCGCTATTAATTATTATATTAGCAAAAGTAGCTCACTCATTCTGCATAAATGATTGAGTGTTGAATCCCGTGACTGCAAACAGAAACACTCCATACCAACTTTAATCTGGAGCCGCAATGAATGCTTCGAAATACGCGCTGATATTTGTCTTAATATTATTTGGAACCCAGTTTCCAATGATTGCTTACCCTTCTGATGAATACGACGATTATATTAATATTTCACCCACCCGGATACAGCAGAGAATTCCCTATCGGGACGACCTTGGCGACGTATTGGAAGAATTCGAACTGCGTTATGACGAAAACGCCGGTCTCGCCTGGGACGGCGAACTTATCTGGGGAACGTGCCGCACGGGGGAACGAAGGCTGTGGGCGATGAATCCGGAGAATCACGAAATCGTTCACGATTTTCCGCTGGACATGCCGGATGCGATCGGAATGACTTATGATTACGTGGAAGGCTTGATCTGGATTTGCGAACACGTCAATCCCAACGGTCGCAGCCGGGCGCATCTCTACGACCGGGAGGGCGAGTTTGTCCGCCAGGTTGAACTCCCGAGCGGCGGACACGTCGGTCTGGCGTTCGACGGCGAGTTCTTCTACGGAAACTGTGAAAACAGCCAACAGAATCAACGCATTTACCGGTTCACGCGCGAAGGCGAGGTCTTGGACGAAGGTCCCAATATTCGGACGGCTATAAATCGCGGACGCTGCGTAAGCATCTGTTATGCCGGCGCTCACGAAGAAGGACAAATCTGGGCGATGGCGACCGGATATATTGCTCAACTGGATATTGACTGGGATGAAAACAGCGTCGAGGTTGTTCGAGGATTCAATTCTCGAAACCAGGACTACCCGCACCAGGGTATCGTTCACGACGACTTCAACCTCTGGGCGGGAGGCAACTGGCGCGGCGAAGTCGGTTACGTTTACGACGATGGGATCGAAGAAACTTACGGCGTTCTCGAGCTTAACCACGAAATGATCGAATTCGGGCCTGCGCCGTCGGGGGAGGAGGATCAGTTTGAACTGCGAATTACCAACGCAACCGAGGGCGAGGAGGAACATCATGTTCTCGAATATGAAATCGAAGACTTAGGCGAAGATCCTGACTGGCTGCAATTTGAACCCGCCGAAGGAACCGTTGAACCGCGCGAATCAGTCGATGTGGCTTTCACCGCCGTCACGGAAGGACTCGAACTTGGCGAATACGACCGCTCCATACAGATTCGATCGAATGATCCCGACAGGCGAAGGATTGAAATTCCGGTGCATTTATTTGTGGTCGAGGGCTTTGGACTGCTGCATGGAACAGTCGCGAACGCAGAGAATGACGAACCGGTGGCGGGCGCCCTTGTAACCGTAGATTATTTTGGATTTGAAGCGACAACCGATGATGAAGGCGCTTATGCGTATGAAGATATTCCATCATGGACTTACGATTTAATAATCACCCGCGAGGACTTTCTGCCGGTATGGATCAGAGAACTTGAGGTTGGGGCGGGAGAAGAAGTAATTCAGAATATCGAATTGCTGCACAGCGAATGCCGCTTAACGCCGGATCGGATAGACCGCGCCATGCCGGCGGACGACGAGTTGGAAATTACACTCGCCCTCGCCAATCCCGGCAACGGAGCCCTGACCTGGTCGGTCGAGCGAATTTTCCCCGGCGGCGGCGCCATCGATCCCTGGGAGTTTCGCTATTCCTTCGCAGCCGGCGACAGCGTCGAGGATACGCGCCTGGGAGGAATCGAATTCGACGGTGAAAGGTTTTACATTTCGGGCGGAAACAACGGCGAGATGGAGAATCTGGTCTATATCTTCGACGATGAAGGAAACTATATCGATAGATTTCCGCAATTCGCGGAATCGCGCTACGGAATGCGCGACCTTGCCTGGGATGGCGAACTGCTGTGGGGAGTGGACGACCGAACCGTTTATGGATTTACAACCGGCGGCGAACTTGTGCATGAGCTCGAGTCTCCGGTTGGAAACGCCCGCTGCATCGCGTTCGATTCGGAGCGGGAGCTCCTGTGGATTTGCAACATTACGACCGATATCGGCGCGATCGACCGCGAAGGCAATCAGGCGGCAATGATCGACAGACCGGACGGCGCGAGGATGTACGGACTCGCCTGGTTCCCGGAGGATCCGGATGGATATAACTTGTACCTGTTCACCAGCGGCGGTGAAAACGAGCAGCAGGTTGTTAAAGTAAACGTGGAAGACGGCGAGAGTATGATCGCAGGCGACTTGTGGGACGTCGAAGGAGCTCGCGCGGGCGGAGCGACCATCACCGGTTTGTGGGATCCGTATAGCTGGGCGTTCGTCAGTATGCTCAGCAGCCCTGACGTCGCAGCGATCTGGCAGCTTGCCCCGCGAACTGACTGGCTCGCGATAGAACCGGTGGAAGGCGTTGTCGAAGCGAATGAAGAGATCGAGCTGGCTGTAACCCTGAACACGCTCGGATTGCCGGAAGACGAGCAATTTAACGCGGATTTACGTTTTACTCACGACGGCGTCGGCGGCGTAACCGATGTTCCGATAAGCCTGCAGATCACTGGAGAGGGTGGACTGTCGAGGCGCGTTCTGCGGTGCGAATTAGGCTGGAATCTGGTTTCGCTGAACATCGATCCGCCCGAACATTCGGTGATCGAACTCATGGCTCCGCTGGTTGAGGAAGACCTGCTGATTATGATGAAGGACAGCGACGGAAGATTCTACGCTCCTGAATTCGATTTTAATTCCATCCCCGGCTGGAATTCGGCGGAGGGCTACCTCGTCAAGGTGCGCCAGGAATGCGAATTAGGAATAGAGGGCGAGGTCATTGCGTGGGATACTCCGATCGATCTGGTCGAGGGTTGGCAACTGATAAGCTATTACCCGCGCGCATCGGTCGACGTCCGCACGGCGTTTGCAAACATTCGCGAAAATCTGATTATCGCAAAGGATGGTTATGGGCGTTTTTATGTTGCCGAATACGATTTTACCAATATGGATAACTTGACGGAAGGTCAAGGATATCAATTGAAAATGAGTGCGGATGACGAGTTTGTTTACAGCCTCGGTGATAACGACAGGATTGCAGGCTCGCCGAATCGAAACCTGGAAACGATTCAATCGCAAGTGAAGCCGACCGGAAATAACATGAGCCTGCTCCTGATAGGCGGGGAGGATTTAGCCGGCGCTACAGTTCAGGCATTCAGCGAAAGCGATCTGATTGTGGGCGTCGGCGTCTTCGATCCGACCGGCAGATGCGGCTTAGCGATTTGGGGCGACGATCCTGCGACGGAACAGATCGACGGATTGATTGAAGGAGAAGAATATACGCTTTATATAGAGGAAGCCGGTAAACGCCTGTCGCCGTCTTCTCAAGAAGTCGCTATAATTTCGGGAGAGAACTTTAGTTACGAAATCGACGGCTTTATCGCAGTCAATTTAAACATACAATCGGAAATCCCGGATCGCTGCTATCTTGCTGCAGCTTATCCCAATCCGTTTAATTCCACCGCGAGGATTGAATTTGGGCTGCCGGAAGAGAGCGAGGTGCGGATAGAGGTTTTCGACATTTCCGGCAGATCCATTTCAACCTTAATCGACGGGCGGAAAACAGCCGGAATCCATGATGTAGAATGGAATGGGGAGAATACTGCATCGGGATTGTATTTAATTCGCATGAAGACAGATGGATTCAGAAGCGTAAGAAAAGTTATGATGCTTAGGTAAATCCAAGTCTGCCGAATCTTGTTGCGAAACGTCTTGTTTGTGAGAAACTGAGCCGCTTAGCGTTTTAAAGAAATAGGAACACGGATGACACGGATGCAACGGATGATCGCGGATTAAACTGTGTGGTTGCAGAGGCCGCGCGACATAAAAAACGCCGGTTTAATCACATTGAGTGCGCGCTTCAGCGCGCATGAGGCGCTCGGTACGCGCTGAAGCGCGC
>CAZWOY010000380.1:0-4365 GCA_964635255.1 uncultured bacterium | reverse complement strand
CCTCATGCGCGCTGAAGCGCGCACTCAATGTGATTAAACCAACCATTTTCATGTTCCGCAACGCCGATTCGCCAGCATGAATAATTCTCAAAAAACGTTTTCTACACAATTTTTTCCAAGCATCCTCGCTCGCCTCATATCTTGGGACGCTTTAAATCTGAAATGCTTAATGTAAAGATAATTTGCATACTGAAATAAAATTCGTTATAATTCAAACGGACAAACAAACTGGAAAAAAAATGGGCTATCCAAAAAAAATACTGGTGGCAGATGATGAAGCAATCACCCGCGCTTTGGTGAGGGCTTTCCTTCAAAAACACAACTACGAAGCAGAAATGTGCACCGAGGGCTTGGAAGCCTGGGAAAAACTGAAGACCGGGGAGTTTAATCTGGCTTTGATCGACTGGATGATGCCGGGCTTGGACGGAATCGAAATCTGCAAGCGCACTCGAGAAAAATCCATGGATGTATATATTTATATAATTCTTCTGACAGCTAAAGAAACCAAGCAAGATATCGTTACCGCACTCGATGCAGGCGCGGACGACTTCATTACGAAACCGTTCAACGAGGAAGAACTCCGCTCGCGAATCCAGGTCGGGGAACGGATAATCAGCCTTGAAAGCCGTCTGGCAGGAAAAATCGATGAGTTGGAAAAGGCGTTAAAAGAAGTAAAACAACTGCAGGATCTGATACCGATATGCATGTACTGCAAAAAAGTCCGCGACGATAAAGACTTTTGGCATCAAGTAGATTATTATATCCAGGAGCATGCCGGAGTCAATTTCAGCCACGGCGTCTGCCCGGACTGTATGGAGAAGATCGTAAAGCCGGAGATGGATAAATTCATGAAAGATGAAGAAAAGAGTGATGAAAATATAAATGAAGACTGGGATGATTAGGCTGCAAGTTCTCTATAAAAAGTAGGTCGAACACTCTTGTTCGAAACTTCATCCAACGGCAGTCTTTTTGGATTTTGCCCGTGGGCAGTATGCCGCCCGTGGGCAAAATGTCGAACAAGAGTGTTCGACCTACTATTTTCATGTTGCGCGCTGAAGCGCGCACTCAATGTGATAGCGCCAGGATTCTATTTTGCCGGAAATACGAAGTCAAACTTTCGACAATTTAAAAAATTGCGCCCATCTATCTGTACTGCCTGTCAAGTATCTTACGCACTTCTTTTACCAGATTGATTGGGACAAACGGCTTCGATAAAAAGTTCATATCCGATTCCAATATCCCTTTTTTATCGATAGTTTCTTTTGTGTATCCACTAATGTACAGCACTTTGACTTTGGGCATAAATTCTTTTACATGCTCCACCAATTCAGCCCCGCCCATTGACGGCATGATAACGTCGGTTATGATAAGATCGATCTGCTTTCCCATTTCCTTGCACTTCATATAGGCTTCACCGCCATTTTGCGCGAGAATCACTTTGTAGCCGTACATTTTTAAAACTCTGCCGGCGAGATTTCGCACCCCTTCTTCATCCTCGACAATCATAATCGTCTCGCCGCCCTCTAAGACTTTGGAAGTCTTTTCAACCTTTTTGAGAGGCTTCTCCAGAGCATCGTGTTTTGGCAGGAATATTCTGAAGGTCGATCCAGCTCCTTCCGCGCTCGCCGCTTCGATATGACCGCCGCTCTGCTTGATAATGCCGTAAACCGTCGATAAACCAAGCCCGGTGCCCTTGCCCTCTTCTTTGGTTGTGAAAAACGGATCGAATATCTGTTCTAAGATTTCCCGCGGCATTCCGCAGCCCGAATCGGCAATATCGATGCGAATGTACGGTCCCGGAATCACTTCAGGATACCTGGTTCTGTAGCGTTCATCCAAATTGATATTTTTACATGCAATAGTCAGGCTGCCACCGTTTTCCATAGCGTCTCTGGCATTAACCGCCAAATTTATAACCACCTGTTCGATCTGTCCGGGATCGGCTTTGGATAACCAGATATTATCTTCTTTTTGGAATTTCAGTTCAATATCCTCGCCGATCAACCGTTTGAGCATTTTCTGCAGATTGCCGATAATTTTATTCAGATCGATCACTTCCGGTTGAAGCGTCTGTTTGCGGCTGAACGCCAGTAGCTGGCGAGTCAGTTCCGCCGCCCGAACTGCAGATTTTGCCACTTCGTCAAGGTCTTCATACAAAGGATCATGCTTATCAAGCGAAAGCAGCGCCATTTCCGTATAGCCGGAAATAACCGTCAAGATATTGTTAAAATCATGAGCGACTCCACCCGCAAGCCTGCCGACAGCTTCCATTTTTTGGGCCTGCCGCAGTTGATCCTCCAATTGCTTCCGTTCAGAAATGTCCCTTAATATTCCGAGAATCGCTTTGCCGCCTTTATAATCGATCTCGCTGACTGAAGCTTCGACTTCGATTTCAGTTCCGTTTTTACTAATTGCAGTGAATTCATATTGCGGCGGCGGAGTTTCATTTCGCTCGCGCATTTTAAGCCGGCTTTGAATCAGCGCAACGCTTGAAGGTGCGACCATTTGTAAAAAACTGAAGCTCGAATCCATAATCTCCGCTTCAGCGTATCCGCTGACTTCAATAAAACGTCGATTCACAAGTTCAAATTTATTGTTAAATAGAACATATATCGCATCGTTCGATTGTTCGAACAAGCCGCGGAATCTATTCTCCGCTTCAACCTTCTCTGTGATATCCTCGATCGTTCCTTCGTAATAAAGCGTTGTTCCGGCGGAGTCGCGGATAGCTTTGGCACTTTCTCTGACATATAAGAGGCTGCCGTCTTTTTTTAAAATACCATATTCATAGCCGCGGACCTCGCCTTCGCGCTCTATTTCTTCGATAAAGACGGAACGGTGATTTTCCGGCGCAAAACCATACTCTGATATATTGCGTTTTTTTAAGTCATTGAGCGAATCATAACCTAACATTTTAACCAGCGTTGGATTGGCTAATACAATCCGCCCCTCCGGCGTTGTTCTGAATATGCCGATAGTGGAGTTTTCATAAAGACTGCGAAATCTTTCTTCGCTGGCTTTCAATTCCATTTCATATCGCAATCTTTCTTTCAACAACCGCTGTTTCTCATATATTTCCCTTATAGTAACCAGCAATTGATCGATCTTAACCGGCTTAACAATATAATTAGCGGCTCCTAATTTCATCGATTCGACCGCATTTTCGATACTCCCGTATCCTGTGATCATGACGATAGAAATGTTTGGGAATGCGTCTTTCAATTCTGGAATCAGTTCATGTCCGCAACTGTCCGGAAGTTTGACGTCGATGAGGGCGACGTCGTAAGCAGTTTCTTTTATCTTTTCTCTGGCTTGCTTTTTAGTAAGAACAAAGTCTGATTTGCAGCCGTTTTCCTCGAGTATGACACTGAGAGAATCGCAAATATTTTGATCGTCATCGACAATCAAGACTTTGAGATTAGAATCCATTGTTTATCCCCGGTTTTTTACTGTTTTTTTCAGCTCGGCTGAGCAGGTTTAAGAGTTTATTCATGCTGAACGGTTTGTAAATGCAGGTGTAAGCCGTCGATTCAATTGCCTGTTGAACGAGTTGATTGGTTTCCTGCGGGTATGCGGTCATCATTATCGCGATAATCTCCGGTTTTAGCTTCCTCAGTTCCAAGTAAGTTTCCAAACCGTTCAGAGTGGGCAGTTTCATGTCTATCAGAACGATATCTATATCGTTCGACTTAGCAATTTCAAACGCATCCTCAGCTTTTGCCGCAACTTTAGTTTTAAATCCTTTCTCTTCAAAAATCTGACTAAGCGATGAACTGATCGTTTCGTCATCATCGATGATGAGGATAAGTCTGCCGTTCTGTTCACTCTTAGCGTTTTTAATTATATTTAAAACGTTGTCGATATCCAGCGGTTTATGTAAAACGTCGAACGCTCCTTCTTCCAGCGCTTCTCTGATAAGCTCCTCCACACTGTAAGCCGTCATCATTATAACCGTCGCATCCGGTCTGATTTTTTTAATTTCCTTGAAGGTCTCAACTCCATTCATAACCGGCATCTTGATATCCATGAAAACGAAATCGAAATCCGTTTTCCGAACTTCTTCGATTGCAGCCAGACCGTCGAAAACATTAACCATCGAATAGCCCTTTTCCGCTAAGACCATCGACAGGCTTTTACAAAAGTTTTCGTCGTCATCGACCAACAGAATTTTTAACGGTTTTGCCATAATTACTCCCTTTACAACTCGTTCCCACGTTCCTGCGTGGGAATGCATACCTAAAGATTACTGGAAAAATAAAAAATCCCACCGGTAGGGCAGGCGTCCCCGCCTGCCTTCTCAACCTTGCATAATCGCATTGGCAGGCAGGGACGCACTGGCAGGCAGGGACGCACTGGCAGGCAGGG
>CAZWOY010000379.1:0-4378 GCA_964635255.1 uncultured bacterium | reverse complement strand
TAGAGAAGCGCCTTGGAACTGCTGCTGCTGATTGGAGTAATACTGCTTCTTGGCCAGATCGGCGCGAACGTTCTCAAACGACTCAAAGCGCCGCAGGTTGTCGGCTTTATTGTGATGGGCGTGTTGCTTGGCAAATCTGTCTTTAACTGGATTAAGCCGGGAACGATCGACCAAGTTACCGGAATCGCGCTGGGATTGATCGGATTTACTATCGGCTCGCAACTGAACCTTAAACAACTGCGCCGGGTTGGCAAAATGATAATATGGATTTCGACGCTCGAAGCATTCGGCGCTTTCTTGCTTGTAGGCTTATCGGTTTGGCTCTTTACCGGCGAGGCGTTTAAAGGACTGGTTTTCGGAGCGCTGGCTTCCGCAACGGCTCCGGCGGCGACTGTGGACGTCCTGCAGGAATACAAATGCAAAGGCATACTGACCACCAGCATTTTAGCCGTCGTAGGCATCGACGATGGGATCGCCCTTTTGATTTACAGTTTTGCCGAACCTTTTGCGACTATGCTATACAATCCGGATATGAATATTTCCATATTCCATCTGGCGCTTGAACCGATTCGCGAACTGGGGTTGAGTATCGCGCTGGGAGCGGCTTTAGGATTTATCTTCAGCCGCGGCATCAGATTTTTTAACGTACCCGGCGATCGCTTGTCGGTAACGCTGGCAATTGTGCTTGTAGCGAGCGGTCTTGCAGAGCGCTTCCATTTGTCGCTGATAATGACGAATATGATTATGGGCTTGACGGTCGGCAACCTCAATCCACTGCAGACGCGAAGAATCAGCGACCTCATTACAGGTTTCTCGCCGCCGATCTACGTATTGTTTTTCGCTTTGGTCGGTTCGCGACTGGACATAAAACTGCTGCCCGCCATGGGACTAATCGGCATTATCTATATTGTCGCACGCGCGGCGGGCAAATTCGGAGGAGCCTATTTAGGAGCCTTGATCGGCAAGGCTCCCATGGTAGTTCGAAAATACATAGGCTTGGCGCTGTTCTCACAGGCGGGGGTAGCCATCGGGCTGGCAATCGCGGCGTCAAAAGATTTTGCAGCCGCCGGACCGGAAGGCGCCGCGTTTGGACTTCAAATTCTAAATATCATTACCGCAACGACGTTCGTCGTTCAAATTTTAGGACCGTCTTTAACGAGGTTGGCGGTATTTAAAGCAGGGGAGGCTCGAGTCAGGTAGTATGAATTCAACAAATGTAAATCAGAAGATTAAAGAACTGGAAAAAATGCTGGAAAAAGTGGAAGGAGTTGAGAAAATAAAAGCGCTTAGTCAAATGCGAGAAGGTGTTGGATATAGCTCAGGATCAAGGCAAGAAGCATCAGGAAAGTATGTGTATTTAAATAAAGGCTCCTGCCTTATAAAATTAAAAAATCGCGAATCCGCAATGGAAAATACGCTGAAGTGAGGTTTTTTTTACACATTAATCAATTATCTATTACTACTATGTGCATTTAATAGTGTACAACCGCCTTGAAGCGTATAAGCCGGAACTCGTTCCCACGCTCCAGCGTGGGAATGCATATCGACCTTATGTAGTTAAGTATGCATTCCCACGCGGGAGCGTGGGAACGAGTTTTTGTAATGTGTACGCTATTTATTACACATGGTAACATTATGACGAATAGGCAATAAAACTAGATACCTATCCACGATTATGAACATTCCTACCCCCCCATCACCCCATGCTCCCGCATCATATTCTGAAAATTCCGCCGCTGCATCCCGACCGTTTTCGCTGCATGAGTTACATTTCCGTTCGATTGGCGCAAAGCTTCGATCAGAAATTCGCGCTCGACGACTCGCACGGCGTCGCGGCGCAGTTTGGCTTTCAGCTTTTTTAGTTCCTCGGCGTTCGCCGGAACCTGACCGTCCCACGATAAAAAGAGCTGATCCTCCATCGCCTCGCTGTAATGTTCGAGCGTCAAAGTGTCGTCCTCGCAGACGGAAACCATGCGCTCGATGCATTTTTCAAGCTCCCGGACGTTCTCGCGCCAGGGGCGGGCGATCAGGCGCGTCAACAGCTTGTCCTCGATCCGCTCGACAGGCTTGCCGAGACGTTTGGCGTAGCGTTTCATAGCGGCTTGTACCAATTCGGGAATGTCCTCGGCGCGTTCGGCTAACGACGGCAGATAGACAGGATAAACCTCGACCTTGCGGTAAAGGTCGTCGATGATATACTCCTCTTCGGCTGAAATCCGCGGCTTGCGGGTCGTGCCGAGGATGAAGCGGCAGGCTGCGATTTTGGCGATGTCGCCCTCGTAAGGAAGATACGCCCTGCGCTGGATCGCCTTGACAAGCTGCTCCTGCCCTGTCGTGTCGATAGTGGCGATTTCGTCGATGTAAATCGTTCCGCCGCCGGCTTTATCCAGCACTCCGGGACGGTAGATCCACTCGTCGTACTGCGGCTTGTAATAGCCGAAGATCCGCCGGGAAGTCTCGTCGCTCGGATACCGGTCGCACTCGATTTCGACGAACGGCTCGTTTCTGCGCTGGCTCGCCTGGTGAATCGTCTGCGCCGCAATCCTCTTACCGGTTCCGGGTTCGCCGATCAGCAGCACGGCGTCGCTGGTGGGAGCCACCCGCATGATGACGTTAAACAGCGACTGCATCGCCGGGCTGGAGCCTAACAATTCCGAGAATTCCGATTCGCGTTTATCCGTCTCGTTCTGCTGAGCCTGCAGCCGCAGATTCCGCTGGTGCAGCGCCCAACTGAGCGTGTTGAACATGGCTTCCGGCGTAATCGGTTTCGGCAGGTACTCATAGACGCCGTAGCCCAGCGCGTCGGCGGCTTTCAGCGACGCCAGACCGTGAATGATTACAACTATAGTCGCCGGATAGGCTTCCTTCATCCGCTCTAATAATTCGCCGCCGGCAAACTTCAGATCGAAAAAGAGGACGTCGTAATCTTTCCGGTCGAGATGCGACACCGCTTCCTGAACCGTAATCGCCGAATCGACCTCATGCCCCACCCGCGTCAGCAAACGCTTGCAGGTCTGTATCACAGCCAGCTCATCGCCGGCGATCAATATTTTCGCATTCTGCATGGTAAAAGAATATCACAACCTTGGTCTGAATGCAAGTGTTTGTTAACCTATTGCTAATTCATTATATTATCTTGATACTGAAAAAGAATCCTGTACATCCTTGTTAGGAAAACATGAAAGCAGATGAAACAGAAATAGAACGAGTGGTTGGCACAAACCGCAAAGCGGCGTTCAAATACCACCTGCTCAATCGATATGAAGCCGGCATCGCGCTTCGAGGCAGCGAGGTGAAATCGCTGCGCGAGGGTCAAATCGGTTTCGAGGACGCGCACGCAGTCGTGCGCAACGGCGAACTCTATCTGCGATCGCTCCATATCGCCGGCTACGACAAAGCCCGGGCGGGAGGCCACGATCCGGTCGCGGACCGGAAGCTGCTGATGAAAAGGCATGAGATCAAGAAAATCGAAAGCCGGATCATGGACAAAGGCATGACGGTTATTCCAACGAGGATCTATTTCAAAAACGGCTGGGCAAAGGTCGAACTCGCTCTCGCCACCGGCAAGCGCAAGTACGACAAACGACGAGCGATCCAGGAACGCGACGAAAAACGCGAGATGGAGCGGTTCCAGAAACAGAAAAAGCAGTGGACGGGGTAATGATCGCGAAGCATTTCCTCAATTCGATCGCGAATTCCACCGCGGACGTCGTTCAATTATTGCTGGATATTCTTGAAAATACTAATTCAAAATACTGCGTGATCGGCGGGCTTGCCGTGAACGCTTACGCCGATCCGGTGGTAAGTCTTGATCTGGATCTTGTGATTGCGACCGATAATATCGATGAAGTAAGCGGCCATGCCGAAGTGAATGGATTTAAAGTTGAAGCGTTCGAACACAGCATAAATCTGAGCAGTCCGAATTCTGATATTCGAATACAAATTCAAACTGATCGGAGATACCAGGATTTCATAGCTCGTTCCGAAGTTCGCAATATACTGGGATATGAATTGCGCGCAGCATCGCTGAAAGACGTCCTGCAGGGCAAGATATGGGCTTATTCCGATAAAAGCCGGCGGAAAAGCAAAAGACAAAAAGATCTGGCTGATATAGCAAGATTGATCGAAGCTGATCCGGAAGCGATTGATTTGCTGCCGGATGAGGTTCGGAGGGATGTGGAGAATATTTAACAGCGGCGGTCATCCCAGCGAAAGGAATAGGAACGCGGATGACACGGATGCAACGGATGATCGCGGATTTGTCCACTCAGGAAAGTAGATTGAACACTCCTGTTCAAAGTAGATCGAACACTCTTGTTAAAAGTATTAATAAGCGCATAAAATAGTTTTATCTTTTGGGAGATCAGTTGTTTTGCTA
>CAZWOY010000378.1:0-4381 GCA_964635255.1 uncultured bacterium | reverse complement strand
GCAGGCGTCCCTGCCTGCCAATGCGATCATGCAAGGTTGAGAAGGCAGGCGTCCCCGCCTGCCAATGCGATCATGCAAGGTTGAGAAGGCAGGCGGGGACGCCTGCCCTACCGGTGGGATTTTTTATTTTCCCAGAAATACTAATCCAAACCGCGTTTTCAATCCTCCAAAACTATCCCGTCAAAATAGGAACAATTTAATCCGGTTATGGTTTTAACTTAGAAAAGAAATATCAAGTTAATTAAGGAGGGCTTCATGACAGAGGATGCGAAGACTTCTTCACCGCGAAAGCTTAATTTTGAAGCTGAAGTTAATCAGCTTTTAAACATCGTAGTAAACTCGCTATATACAGACAAAGAAATCTTTGTCCGGGAATTGATTTCTAACGCCGCCGATGCGTTGGAAAAAATGAGACGGCTTTCACTAACCGAGAAAGATTACGTAGATAAAGAGATTCCACTCGAAACCAAGATCGAAGCCGATGAAAAGGAAAGGTATATAAAAATCGTAGATACCGGCGTCGGCTTGTCTGAGTCGGAAGCGATAAAAAACTTAGGTACAATAGCCCACTCGGGATCAAAGGAATTTCTCAAACAATTAGCTGAAGGGAAAAGCGCCGATACGACTCTGATCGGTCAATTCGGAGTCGGTTTTTATTCCGCATTTATCGTCGCGGACGAGGTCATCGTCGAATCGCGGTCTTACCGGCCGGGAGCTAAAGGCATAGAATGGCGGTCTGACGGTTCCGGATCATTTACGGTAAAAGAGAAAGACGGTCTGCGCCGCGGCGCGATCGTGACGGTTAAACTGAAGGAAACCGAATCGGAATTCGCCGATATAGAGCGCATTAAAAGCCTGATCACGCGCTACTCCAATTTCGTGCCGTTCCCGATATACATCAAAGGCGAACAGGTCAACAAGGTCCAGGCGATCTGGGCGCGTCAGAAGAGCGAAATAAAAGAAGAAGAATACGAGGAATTCTACAAATTTATTCACTTCGGCGGAGACAAACCTTTTTACAGGCTGCACTTTAACGCCGAAGCGCCGCTCTCGATTAAAGCGCTGCTCTTTTTCCCCGGCGAGAACAGCGAAGTTCTCGGATTTGGCAGGATGGAACCGGGAGTCAGTCTGTATTGCAAAAAGGTGTTGATTCAGCAAAAATCGGAAGTTCTGCTGCCGGAATATTTCCGCTTTATCCGCGGCGTTGTCGATGCGGAAGATCTCCCGCTGAACATCAGTCGCGAAACCATGCAGGACAGCGCTCTCATAGCAAAATTAAAGCGCGTTCTCACCAAACGGCTGATTAAACGCCTGTCCGAAGAAGCGGGGAGCGATCCTAAAAAATATAAGGAATTCTTTGAAAAGTTCGGCAGGTTCATTAAAGAAGGCGTCTATTCCGATTTCGATAACCGCAGCGACCTCGCCAAGCTTCTGCGCTACGATTCTTCCAAAATGAAAGACGGCGAATTGACGTCGCTGGACGAATACATCGAACGAATGCCGGAAAAACAAAAGGAAATTTATTTCATCACCGGCGCTTCGCGGGAGATTATCGAATCGGGACCTTATGTCGAAGCGTTTCGCGAAAGCGATATCGAAGTAATCTATATGTACGACGGGGTCGATGATCTGGTTATGACGTCCCTGCGGGAATACGAGGGTAAAAAGATCGTATCGGCCGATGCGGCGGAAATCGATTTTCCGGAAGAAGAAAAATCGGAACTGGAAAAACAGAAAGCGGAACTCGACGTCGCTTTGCCGGAAAAAGAAGCGAAGGATCTCGCCCGCTGGATAAAAGAAGTTCTGGGACAGCAGATCAACGACGTGCGCGTATCCAAGCGGCTGAAGACGAGCCCTGCGGTTCTCGTCAATCCTGACGACATGATGACGACGACGATGCAGCGCGTCCTGGCGGCAACGTCCCAGGATTATGATATGAGCCGCATGATCCTCGAAGTAAATCCAAACCACCCAATTCTCGCCAGAATGAACGAGTTGCGAACCGCAGACAAGGACAATGAGCTCGCTAAAGAGGCGGCCTGGATGCTGCACGACAACGCGATGATTTCAGCCGGCTTGATGTCCGATCCAAAAACCCTGGTGCAAAGATCGACTAAGATTTTGGAGAAGGCTTTGGGGAAGGAATGATAAGGAATATTTTGAATTTTGACAAAACTTTACTAGAGTCATGAAAATAATGCTTGCTTGCAGACGACTATCTGTAAGCAAGCATTATTATTTAAGCCCTGAATTGACTCGGTAAATCTTCCCTGCGTTTTCCTTAAAACCTGCGACTAAGAGGATTATTGATAAAATATCCAATAATGGAACTAAAATCTAATTTTAATCATAGTCTATTGCATTATTCAAAATGCCTATTTATTTTTCTTCAATGACTAATTTAAGAGGCGTTGCAAATGGCAATTGAAACCACAATAGAGCAGAGATCCATTAGAAAATGTAATAATTTGACCGGAAAAGAATGGCTGCAAAATTCCATGAGCATCTGGTCGAATTTGAGGAAAACAAAAGCCGAAACGCAATTTAACCATCCGGACTCCTTTCCGCTCGCACTTGTAAAAAAAATACTTGATTGCTTTACAAACGATGAAGACAAGGTAATTTTAGATCCTTTTGTAGGTATAGGTTCAACGGTTATCCAATCGCTAAAACATGAAAAGTACGGAATTGGATTAGACATATCAGAATCATATCTCGAAATAGCAGGAACCAGGTTAAAGCAAAATGACCTTTTCGAAACGAATGGCAGTTACAGGTTGCTAAAAGCTAACGCATTAGAAGCCGATCGTTTTTTAGAACCCGATTCTGTGGATTTAATATTAACCTCGCCGCCATATTGGGATATATTGACAAGGAAACGCACAGCGGATGGCAAAGACGTTAGAAATTACGGAAATAATAATTTTGATCTCGGCAATATTCACGACTATGATCAATTCATGAATGCATTAAATAATGTTTTTACTAAGTTAAGCAGTATCTTAAAAAAGGATAAATACTGTATAATTAATGTTATGGACATAAGAAAAGGACCAAATTTCTATCCTGTACACGCCGATCTTTCAAAACACCTTTGCAACGGCGCTTACGAATTGGATGATATCATAATCTGGGACAGGTCGCATGAATATAATAATTTGCGTCCATTAGGATATCCAAGTGTTTTTAGGGTAAACAGAATACACGAATACCTTCTAATTTTCAAAAACCGTCGGAGCCATAATGATCCAATTCTTAGAAAACCATGATAGACAACTTAGCGAAGTAATTTCAGAAAACCTTAAATGGTGCAGCGATTTTGATTTTGCCGTAGCCTATTTAACAAATAGCGGATTCTACATTTTAGCTGATTATATCATAGACTTTCTTGAACTTGGAGGGTCTATTAGAATGCTCGTGGATTTAGAAAGCGGTTTTACAGATTATAACAGCATTCTGGAATTCGCAACTATCAAAGGAAATTGTAAATGTAAAGTCTTTATAAGGGACGAGAAAGTAAAAATAGGACAGTTTCATCCAAAACTTTACATTTTCAAGCGTGATTACCAAATCAGAGCAATAGTAGGATCATCGAACTTTACCTCAGGCGGAATGATTTACAACTATGAGGCGAATATTTCCGTCGATGAGTCTCGAATAAATACAAAATGTCTCAGAAATATCTATGCATATTTTGAAAGAATCTGGAATTATCCATATTCACTTCCAGTTATTGATTGCCTTATTATCTGATCTGGGAGTCAAATGCGGCAGGCACGATAGACATAAGAGCCCGGATGATAAACGCGAAATGCAGATAAGAGTATATCCCGAAGATTTTGTAATAATTGGCTTTAATGTTGCTTGGAAGAAAAGGCTGCTTTATGATTTTGTTCGAGCGAATCGTGAATTTATAAATACTGAAAAAGCAAATTCAAAAACTTGATTCATGTGTTAATAAAAATTTCCTACGACCGCGAAACAGACGCCCTCGACCTCCGCCTAATCGAGGGCGAATATTAATACAGAACGCTCCGGCTTATTACTACGCGCATGAAAAAGTGTCATTGCGAGTCTGCCTTTAGCAGACGAAGCAATCTCCTGACGTCTTGATAATGCAGGACATTGCTTTAATATCCGCATTCCATCAAATTCCTGGAGATGGCAGCTATTTTATGCACGCAGTAATATATACTGAACTGTCTTAAGCTTAATCCGCAATCTTAGATCCATAACAATGCAGCCTGCGGTTTTCCAAAGGCAGAATAGCACAAAACGGCAAAATATCTAAACAGCAAACTCATATTACTATGTGCATTAAATAGCGTACAACCGGCTTGAAGCGAATAAGCCGCAACTCGTTCCCACGCTCCAGCATGGG
>CAZWOY010000377.1:0-4395 GCA_964635255.1 uncultured bacterium | reverse complement strand
CTTAACTACACAAGGTCGATATGCATTCCCACGCTGGAGCGTGGGAACGAGTTAACACTCATGTTCGCGCTGCTTAAAACATAGAGAACATTTATGGGAAAATACTTTAAAGACCTTTGGCTTGGAGTTTCGACCGTACTGGTCGGTATGCGGATAACGCTGAAGCACGTTTTTACGCCGACAGTTACGGTTCAGTATCCGCACGAAAAACTTGAAATGAACGAACGCACGAGAGCCCGGCTTGTCAACTACGAAGACGAATGCGGGGTATGCTTCTCATGCGTGCGCGCTTGTCCGGTGAACATTATCAATGTGCAAGGAATTCGCGCCGGCAAGGACGAAGACTTAGGCATGCTGCCTGACGGCAAGCCTAAAAAGATGCATTTAACCGAATTTACGATAGATTTTTCAAAATGTGTTTACTGCGGACTGTGTGTGGACGTTTGTGACACTAAATCTCTGCGCTGGGAAGCTCCGCAGGAAGATTGTACATTTGACCGCGAGGGTATGTTTAAGAGTTTCTGTTCGATCACGCCTGAAAGATTAGCTGAACTCAAGGAGCAGGAAGCGGCAAGAAAAGCGGCAAAAGCTAAAGCCGCCGCCGGCAAACCCAAACCGGGCGGGAAACCCATCGGCAAACCCGGTTCGAAGCCAGCGGTAAAATCGGGCGTAAAACCGACTGAAAAACCAAAACCGAAGGCTGCCGGCGATGATCAACCCGAGACAAAAGACGAACCGAAGCCGGCAAAAAATGAATCTGCAGAAAAAAAGACCGATGTGACTGATAAAAAAGAGCCGGAACCGAAACAGGATAGTTCGGAAAAAAAGGAAGATCAAGCATAAGCTATAGATAAACGATTGGTGAAGAGGGGAGACTCGAATAGACCACACCGCTATTTGAACTCCCGTTGGAGTGTGCGCGCCAGCGTGCATTAACTCCAACAAAAAACATAAGAAAAATCAGTAGAGTACACGCTTCAACGTGCAAACGTTCATCACGCTGAAGCGTGTACTTTAACAAGAAATTTGAAAGAGATTCATGAGCATTTTAGGCGAAATAGTTTTCTGGGGCTTTGTAATATTGACCATCGGCTCGGCGTTTGTCGTCGTATTTCACAGCCGGGTCATTTACAGCGCCTTTGCCCTGCTGTTCACATTTTTCGGAGTGGCGGCGCTTTACGTTTACCTCGCGGCGGACTTCTTAGCCGCTTCGCAGGTGCTGGTGTATGTCGGAGGCATTTTGACGCTGATTATTTTCGGCGTTTTTATGACTGCAAAATACACGGCGATTTCAATACCGGAACAAACCCAGCAGCGTTTCTGGGCTTTGATACCGGTTGCCTTGATGGGCGTCGGACTGGTTTGGATGATATTGAAATCGAATTGGAAAAGCTCCGAACTGGATGCCGGTCCCACAACCGAAGCTTTAGGCGAACTGCTGCTGACTAAATACCTGGTTCCGTTCGAAATGGCGAGTATCCTCCTGTTAGCCGCTTTGGTTGGAGCAATGCGATTGGCGCGCCTTTTCCGGGGAGGTCAGGAATGAACTCGTTAAATGTTTACCTGCTGATTTCCACAGCCTTGTTTTTACTCGGCTTGCTTGCCGTCATGACGAGGAAAAACGCCGTTTCGGTTCTGATGGGAATCGAACTGATCCTTAATTCCGCAGGCTTGAATTTCGTCGCATTCAGCCGTTTTTCAACGGCTAATCTCGACGGGCAGGTCGCCGCATTATTTGTGATTATCATCGCCGCCGCCGAAGCTGCGGTTGCATTGGCGATATTCTTGAATCTTTACAGAATCAAGGCCACCTCCGAAGTAGATAAAGCCAATCTCCTAAAGGGATAACGGCTGAATTACAAGTCGATTTAGTTTAAAACAGATGAATAGATGAGTACAATTTTTACATTAGCGGTCATCACATTAATTGCCCCGATTGCGGCGTTTGCGATTGTGATTTTCTTGGGCAAGCGGCTCCCGCGCGGAGGCGACTGGGTAAGTTTGATTGCAATCTGGGGCGGATTGATCTTTTCCCTCTACCTTTTCTTTACGGAGGTTCTGGGAAACTACGACCCGAATCTGTTTCATTCCTTCCAGTTCAACTGGCTGCAGTGGGGCGACTATCATCTTAAGATCGGCATAACGCTCGATAACGTTTCGATCATAATGCTGGTCGTCGTAACGCTGATATCGGCGCTTGTCCACCTTTACAGCGTGGGATATATGCACGGCGATCCCAAGTACAGCCGGTTTTTCGCCTTTTTATCGCTGTTCTCGTTCAGTATGCTAGGACTGGTGCTCGCTGATAATCTTTTAATAATATTCTGTTTCTGGGAACTGGTCGGGCTGTCGAGTTATCTGCTCATCGGATTCTGGCATGAGAAGGATTCCGCCGCCGACGCGGGCAAGAAAGCGTTCATCACCAACCGAATCGGCGACGTCGGGATGCTGATCGGGATTTTAATCGTGTTCACCGCTTTAGGCACGCTGAATCTTCAAGAAATCGCCGCGGGCGTCTCTGCAGGCAAACTGCAGGGAGCGGCGCTGACCATTGCAGGCTTGTGCCTGTTCTGCGGCGCAATCGGTAAATCGGCGCAATTCCCGCTGCACGTCTGGCTGCCGGACGCAATGGAAGGTCCGACTCCGGTTTCAGCATTGATTCACGCCGCCACAATGGTCGCCGCCGGCGTCTATCTGGTCGCGAGGATGTTCGTATTCATCACGTTCGACGCATCGGTGGTTATTGCATATATCGGCGGTTTTACCGCGCTATTCGCCGCCACTATTGCGGTTGCCCAATATGATATAAAGCGCGTACTCGCCTACTCGACGCTTTCGCAGCTCGGATATATGGTCATGGCTCTGGGCGTCGGCAGTTACACGGCGGGATTCTTCCACCTCGTTACTCATGCTATGTTCAAAGCCTGTTTGTTCTTAGGTTCCGGTTCGGTCATTCACGCCATGCACGGCGCGCTGCACCACATTCACAGCGCCGCCGACGCGCAGGACATGCGCAATATGGGCGGATTGCGCAAGCACATGCCCACGACCTATTGGACATTCCTGATTGCAACGCTGTCGCTGTCAGGCGTTCCTTTTATGTCGGGATTCTTATCGAAAGACGCGATTTTAGGCGGGACGCTGGCATTTTCAGCCGAAAATCCGTCTCACTGGCTGCTATCCGTGTTCGGTTTCGGCGCCGCAATCTTGACCGCGTTTTATATGTTTCGATTGATTTACATGACGTTCTTCGGTGATTTCCGTCCCGGCAAGGAAGCTGAATCCGCTTTGCATGAGTCTCCGGCAAATATGACTATGCCGCTGGTTGTGTTGGCGATACTGAGTATCTTTATTTTTTACAGCTTTAATCCATTCGGTCCCACAAGCGGCTGGTTCGCCAAGTTGAATCCGACTCCGCCGCGAGCTTATGAATCGGTGGTTCATGACATGCATCATGAAGGATCGCATCCGGAAAAAATCCATGCCGAAGAACACGCTGCCACAGACCGCCACGAAGAAACTGAACGCGCTCATGCGCAAGCGCGCGAAACTGCGGGCGACCAAGTCAAACATCATGAAGTTGCGGAAGCCCACGGCGGACATGACGAACACCACGGACACCATACTCTCCACCTGATAGCGATGATTATTTCCATTATCTTAGCCGGCACGGGAATCTTAGTCGCTACCGCCGGCTACTACTGGAACAAGATCGATCCGGCGGTATGGCAAAAACGTCTGGGAATTATTTATAAAGGCATGTTTCACAAATGGTGGAGTGACGAAATCTATCAATACACTGTAATCGGGGGAACAATCCTATTCTCGAAAGCGCTTGCGCTGTTCGATTTATGGGTAATCGACGGCATTGTCAACGCAGTCGCGTTCATAGGCAGAATTGCAGCCTATATTCATGGCTGGTTCGATCTGTACATTATCGATGGATTGGTAAATTTAACGGCATGGGTAGTAGGAATTTTCGGTCGCTTTGTGAGAATTTTCCAGGGCGGACAGTTGCAGAGATATGTCTTGTTTACCGTGGTTTTAGTGGCGTTGTTTATTGTGTTTAAGATATTATAGAGTTTTAGGCTCATGTCAAGTCAGTTGAAGAAAAATTTGAACCGGTTAAATTTCGATGTTAAAAGGACCTTTTAGCGGCGGAAAACATGCTTATACGATTCGTGGACAATACAAGATTCCGATACCTAATCCATATTTATCAGATATTTCTGGTCCGAATCTAAAGGAAATTTTGGAAATAGCTGAGATTAGTAAATCGGAATGGGAAAGCGGTGATTGCTCATGAAGCAAGCTTCGCCACGGAACATGAAAATAAACTTCTCTGGTAGGGCAGGCGTCCCTGCCTGCCAGTGCGACTCTGCAAGGATGAGAAGG
>CAZWOY010000376.1:3435-4396 GCA_964635255.1 uncultured bacterium | reverse complement strand
AAACATCTCTCCTACTCTGACGTTGTGGCGATCGACGCTCGCTTCGAGCTCAATATCGTCCGCGTAAAGTTCATAGTTGACCGCTCCCGCGAAAAGGAGAATAATAACAAGCCGGAACAGTATTTTTTTTACGCCTATCACCAGTCTTTCTCCGCGCGTTTGGGCTTGCCGAATTGACGGCGCAACTTTTCTTTCATCGCCTCGAGTTCGTCGTTTTCCATCGCCTGCAGCAACTGCAGCGCCTGTTCTTCGCTCATTTCGTTCTTTTCCTCTTCAGGCTGAGCTTGTTTTGTGGTATCCTGGCCGGCAGCCTGATCCTGATCGGATTGATTTTGCCGCTGCTGTTCCTCCTCTTCTTTTTGCTCTTCTTGCTCCTGTTGTTTCTGCTGCTGTTCTTCTTCCTTTTTCTGCTGATCTTTCTGTTGCTGCCGCTGTTTTTGCTCTTCCTGGTTCTGGGACGAATCCTGTCCTTCGCTTTGCTGCTGCTGTTGCTGCTGCATCTGCATCATTCGCAGGGCTGTTTCGAGGTTGTGCTTCGTCTCCAAATCGTTATGGCGAAGTTTGAGCGAGTTTTTATACGCCCCGATCGCCTCCTTGAGCTTTCCATTGTTGACAAGCGCATTACCAAGGTTGTACCAGGCGTCCGCTGCAAGCTCTTGGTTTTCGACGTCGATGGAATTTCCAAACGCCCCCAGCGCTTTCTCGTAATCCTGGAGCTTGTACAACGCCGTGCCCAGATCGTACTTAATCACCTCGTCATCCGGATTTTCCTCCAATCCGGCTAAGAATTCGGAAAGGGCTTTGTCATATTCGCCGGCTTCATAATAATCTATGCCGCGATCGACCTCTTTGCGCGGGTTATCGGCGAAAGCGCCGGACACGCCAGCGAATGCGATCAAAAAAAATAAAAATACTGGGAAAATAGAAAATTTTACCAGTGGGACAGGCGTCTCTGCCTGCC
>CAZWOY010000376.1:0-3335 GCA_964635255.1 uncultured bacterium | reverse complement strand
TTCTCAATCCTGCAGGTGGGGCAGGCGTCTCTGCCTGCCTTCTCAATCCTGCAGGTGGGGCAGGCGTCTCTGCCTGCCTTCTCAATCCTGCAGGATCGCATTGGCATTGGCAGGCAGGGACGCATTGGCATTGGCAGGCAGGGACGCATTGGCATTGGCAGGCAGGGACGCCTGCCCTGCCAAAGATTTTATTTTTTGGTTGCGTGATTAAGCTCGCTTCATGCATAATTACTGGTAAATTCATACGTCACACCTTGCGTTTTCTGCGTTTCCCGGACGGTATAAACTCCTCCAGAGCGATCAACAGGAACGACATCGCGAGCAGCCATTGGAATCGGTCTTCATAATCGGTGTACTGCTTCGCCTCGAATTCCTCTTTATCCATGCCTGCAATCTTTTCGTAAACCTTATCAAACTCCCGCCCAGTCTTGGTCGCCGGATAAAACTCGCCGCCGGTTATCTGCGATATTTCCTTCAGCAGCGATTCATTTAGCCGCGAGACCACCGTCGTATTATTATGCGTTTTATAATCGGTTATCTGCCCGCGTTCGTTCAATTCCGGGATAGGCGCTCCCTGCGGCGTCGCCATACCAATCGTGAAGATCCGGACGCCTTCTTTGGCGGCTTCCTCAGCTTGAACTACCGGTTCTGAATCGTGATCTTCGCTGTCGGTAATCAGAATCAGGATTTTTTCAGCTTTGCTGTCTATTTTAAACGCCTGCCTGCCGCGCTCTATCGCCGCTCCGATCGACGTCCCGGGATAGGGCAGGATTTGCGGCTCCAATGCAAACACTGAAGTCATCACCGCCGAGTAATCGAGCGTCAGCGGGACTTGTATGAACGCGACGTTGGCAAAAGGAACCAATGCAACTCTATCGCCGCGCAGTCTTTTCAGCAGCCTCCCGACTTCATGCTTCGCTTTGACCAGCCTGCTGGGCGAAATGTCGGCGGCAAGCATCGACTTGGAGACGTCGATAGCTAAAACAATATCCGTTCCTTCGCGTTTGACCTCTATCTCTTTTGTGCCAACCTGCGGACCGGCTAAGCCGATGATCAAGAAACCGATTGCAAACGAAAGCATTACTCTTTTGAAGAATATCGTCAAAGGCGCTCGATGCGGCAGGGCATGATCCCACATCGACCTGTCCGCCCATCGCTTCATGGCTTTAATCCGCCAATTGTATTCCACCCAGGAAGCCATTATCAAAATCGGTACAGCCCATAAGAACTGCAGCATTATTTCATTCGCGAAACGTATCATACCAGCGACCTGAGGATTAAGACTGCAGCCAGCCAGCCGAATATCAGCAGCGCTAGAGCGGCGTACGCCCAATTGTAAAACAACTCGGCGTATTTTCTGAACGCGCGCACTTCGATCTTGATTTTCTCCAATTGGTCGATTTCGTCGAAAATAGCCTTTAGTTTCTGGTCGTTCGCAGCTCGGTAGTATTTCCCCCCGGTAGCCGTCGCGATCTCTTTCAGCAAATCTTCGTCGATGTTAACCTGCACCTGGCGGTAGGTCGTCCTTCCGAACGGATCCTTCATCGGATAGGGAGCCGTCCCGCGCGTGCCGACGCCGATGGTATAGACTTTGACTCCCAGCGCCTGCGCCGCTTCCGCGAGCGTCGTCGGCGGCTGTCCGAAGTTGTTCTCGCCGTCGGTCAGCAAAATTACCACTCTCGATTTGGACGGGCTTTCTTTCAGCCGGTTCAACGCTACGCCCAAAGCCTGTCCGATAGCGGTGTTGTCGGGATCGACCAATCCGATCTCGACGTTCTCGACCATCTGCTTTAGAATCGCGTGATCTACCGTCAATGGACATTGTGTAAACGCATGTTTTGCAAATAATACGATTCCAATCCGATCGTGTTCCCGTTGTTCGATGAAATTAATCGCCACCTGTTTCGCCGCTTCCGCACGGTCGGGGTTGAAGTCGCGCGCACGCATCGAAGCCGAAATATCCAGAGCGATAACTATGTCGATTCCTTCCGTTTCGACCTCCTGACCCCGGCTGACCGATTGAGGGCGCGCTAAAGCGATCGCTAACAATATAATTGCGGCGATTTTGAAAATAAAGATGAGATGTCGCAGCCATCGCTTAATGCGGTTTGAACCGATTTCCTGCGCCCAACCGGTGGTCGGAAAAGAGACAGAGGGAAAACCGCGGCGATTGCGGCGGATGTACAGCCAAATAATCGGAACGACTACTAACGCTAAACCTAAAAACCAGGGATCGGCGAATTGCGGTATCATTTTTCTGCCTCCGCAGTTTGCTCTTCCCGGATCATCTCATCCACTTTCGAATCTTCGATTTTAATGACCGGAACGTCGATCTCCGGCTTTGTCGCTTCGAGGTAGGCGAACGCCGAATCCATACAATCGATATGATCTTCTTTGCCCGGCGTGAATTTGGCGAATTTCGTCAAATCGGCGCAAGTAACAATTTTTTCGATAAAGCGATAAGTCTTCTCATCGATAGACCACTTATCTTGCAAATCGAACAGTTCTTCCGACGTCATTTCAGGAGCGTCGATTCCAAATCTGCCGTCGATGTAATGTTTTAAAATTTCGGTCAATTCCGAGTAGTATTCTTTGATGTACCCGTTTTGCCAGAGTTTCCGGATCCGCAAATCTTCCAGACGTCTTTTCGCTGTTGAGTAAGGCGGAGGAGGAGGGGGCGGCGGCGCGGTCAACTCGCCTTTGGCTTTCTTCCATCTCCTCCAGAAGAAATAAGCCAATCCGCCCGCCAACAACAACACGGCTGCAGCGGCGGCGTAAGGAAGAACCTCGCGCCATGAAAAAGCCAATGCATGCGGCGGCTTGATATCCTTCAGTCCGAGGCTGTCTGCAGGATCGATTATGCTCTTCACTTCGATAATCCCCGGATCGATCCAGAATGTGTCGATCTTCGATTCAGTCTTCAATACCACCGGCAGATCCGGCAGTTCGTTATCGCCCGGTTCAAACACGGAAATCGTGTAACGGATCGCGCGTTCTTCGCTTGAGGTTTTCAACGTGTCCGTAGTATAGACTTCCGCCGGATCGAACGCATCCTTGGGCGGCCAGATCACTTCGGCTCCGTCGGGAGTGTGGACCCGCAGGATCAACTCAACCGGATCGCCGACAGTGATCTCGCGGGGAGTCACTTCGAGATCGATCTGCCCGTATCCAATTGAAGCGAATGATACGAACAGCGTTATTAAGAGAATATTTACCGACCGCTTACGCGACTTATCGCCTCCATTTTTTTTAATCCCTGTGCTTCTCCCTAATCAGGAGAGCTTGCAGACGCCCTCGTCTGCAAGCTATGCCTATTGCCACAAAGTCCATCCTTG
>CAZWOY010000375.1:0-4401 GCA_964635255.1 uncultured bacterium | reverse complement strand
TGTTAGCAGATTGCTTAGTCTGCTAAAGGCAGACTCGCAATGACACTTTTTTCTGTACGTAGTAATAATATGTACACTATTTATTACACATGGTAATAACAATTTCTAAACCGTCACTTCCACAACACTATCCCATTTCTTCGATCCGTTTCCTCGAGCAGCAGCGACTTCATCATACCCCATTCTTCCGGCGCACAATCGACTTTGCTCAGGTTCAGCGTGCGCTTGAGTTCGATCTGGCTGCCTTTCTTGCTTCCGATTAAGTTAAATGCGCCCATCTCGTTTTCGATCGATTGCGATTCAGGGGCGTAAATAACATCGGCGTTTTCGTCAAGATCCAGTCTGACTATAATTGTCTGCTCAAACAGACCCGGCAGCCTCAGCGGCGACTGACGCGCGGCGTGGTGGAGTTCGACGCCATCCGGGATCCTATCCATGATTCCGTCATTCGGTTCGGCTATGGTCAAAGCATAGCGGTCAAAAGCGTCTTTTTCACCGAACGGGATGGTGAAGTCGAAGCCTAAGGATATTGTGAAACGACTGAAAGAAACGGGATTGCAGGCTTCGATTTCCGCGCCCGCGACCAGGCCGGATACAACGGCTTGAAGGTATTTCTTTGTTTCGCCATCCACGCCGGTAACCTTGTCATGCGGATTAAAACCGTGTCCGGCTTTGTAAAATCCTCGTCCGTTCCATCGTTCATTTTCGCGGTCTAACGTCAGTTCGAGAACGATTTCCAGATTGCTGACCACCGCCGCCCCGCGCCAGGAAACGGCGGGATCGTCGCCGCTGCCGGGGATCCAGACGGTGCGGCTGTAGATTGGGGCTAAGCCGTTGCGGATTGTGCAGGACGCCGGATCGAAAAAGGCTTCAACCTCGTCCCGGCCGCTGACCCAAATCCCAACTCCGCCAAACCGGCCGAGGCTCGCTATACCTTCGTTGACGTCTCCATAACCCACGCTCATATAGGTCGGGAAGATTTCAAACCCCGCCGCCTTGTACAAAGCCGCCGCCAAAATCGCCCGGTCTAATCTATGTCCATAGGCTGTCTCGAACGTCCGAACGGCGGTTCGCGGACGCCACAGGAAGTCCGAATCGTCGTATCCGATATAACGAGTGTTCCGGTCCACAAACGCTGCGATTTTCTTGATTGTCTCGGTCATGCAGAATGACCGGTCGGTCAATGAGCTTAGACTGTCCTTCAAGGCGCCGCTCAGAACCATCGCCTTTTCGAAGTTCCGGCGCAGGTCATCGCCATAATCGTTCCAGTCTTTCCAGTTCGACCAGATCACATGCGGAATATAAGCCGCCTGGTCGCCGGTGTGCTGAAAGGGGAGTGCAGGCAGGTTTTTCATCCGGTACGTCCGGTATTCGATCTTCTGCTGCGTGCTTAAGATTTCAATCGGGGCGTCCGCATTCCCCGGATCCGGTTGTGGATCCGCCTCGCTTTCCAGGTAATCCGGAATTCCTTCCGAACCAACCAATTCGGGGCGATAACGAACCGGATAGCCAAAGCTGAGGTTCGACTCCACGACCGGAACTTCTTTGCGAAACAGCCACATTCCTTCAGTTTTGCGCTTCCCCGGCTTCTTCTCGACGATTTCATAAGCCCACTCGACGATGCAGGGGATTTCAACTCCGTCGTGAAGCAGCATCATATCGCGGATATTGGAATAGTCGTAAGCCGTTCTTAGCGCGTGGGGCAGAGTTTCGACGACGGCGGTCGTCCCGCTCTCCCACCACTGATTATCTCGCCAGGTGCGAAGAGCCAAGACGTTGAAGTCTTGACGATTGACGTCGAACGGGATCCGATGATCGGCAAAATGACCTCGCGCCCAGCCGTTTCTTAGCCAGACAATCCTATGCACGGTTTCTTTTAGCCTGCCGTCCTGCAGCCAGTCGATCCAGTATTCATCCAACAGGATAATAGCGTCTTCGTTTTCGACGTCGAAGTTTTGTTCAGCCTCATCGATCAGGCGGTCGATTGATTTTTCGCCGGAACGTTCAGGGATATTGGAGTCGGTCTTAATCGATTGCCGTCCGAAAAGAAACGTTACGGAAACGAGTAACAGCGTAACGATCGCCACAAAGGTTTGAAGGCGAATTTGATAGCTAAATGTGAATTTCATTTAGCGCCTCCCTTCTCTGCGCGATAAACATTTTCAGCGAATTTCATGGCTCCGTTAACCGCGTCTCTGAATCCGGGGTAGCCGTCCGGCGGGATCTGCCTTCGTTTGATCGATATTTTCTGCTTAATGCGCAGTTCGTTGTTATTATCCTCAAACCAGCCATGAAAGTACGCATAAGTTTCATCGATTTCTTTTTCTTTGGGCAAGCCTGCAATGGAATATTTACGCGGGAATTCAATCTCTTCTTCGCCTTCGACCATTTGGGTCATATAGAGAAAAAGATCGTTTTGCCGCTCTTCGGGCCATTCATAATCGCCGACTCTGAATAACGTACGATCATGGGCGATTAACTGCATCATCGGGCTTTGCAATTCAAAACCGTCGCCAATATTCAAGGCAAATTCGGGAATGCGATACTTAAGTTCAATCCACATTCCTTCGCTGAAATCATACAAATCCAAATGCTCATAATCAATCAGCTCGACTCGTTCGTCAATAATACTTAAAACTCCCGTTAAATAATCCTCGACATGAGAAATTCTGCCGTCGATCATCCGTCGTAAACGCGAATCGACGGCGCCTTCGGCTTTCAGTTCGAGTTCGCCGGCCAGGTTTCCATTTTCATCGATTTCAACCTCGCTGTCGATCCACAGCGGCGATTCTTCCGGCGGGCTGTAGCGGATCCGGCAGAGGTCTTCGCCTTCGGGAGTTCCGATAACGTAATGCTGCTCCATTTCGTATCTCGACCATATATTCATGCTCATCGGCGCCCAGGTCGGATCGTACATTTCGAAACTTCCATCGGCTTTGCGCAGCGCCGTGACGCTGTGGTTGAACTGGTCGGCGGGGAGGTCTTCGATCCGGCTGCCCGCCATGGTCATCGCCGCGTAGGAGTCCATGCCGGCGGCTCGCATCATCACGACCAGCATACTGGCAATGTCCTTGCACACGCCGCTGCGCTGCCGGAACACCATCTCGCCGGAGTGCAGCGTGAAGCCCTCTCCCTTGCCCATCGTTTGACCGCTGTAGCGAATGTTGTTGGCTGCCCAATGCAGCAACGCTTTTGCTTTTTCCGGCTCGGTTCCGTTGTGAACTTTCGCTTCCCGCAGGATTTCATCGACTTTTTTGCGGATAGATTCTGTAGGCTCGAACTGTCCTTCATTGATCTCGTAGAACCAGCGGCTCTTCGCTTCCCAGCTTTCCGCCGTGCTCATGACGACTTTTGCGACATAATCGCTCCTCCCGGGCTGGTAGCGTTCGTTTTTTCGCGCCGGGACGCCTTTGTTCCACCAACTGTAGATCGTGCTGTCGGCGTCATAACGAACGCTGCTAAAAAGCCTGCCGTTATAAACTTCGGCATGGAGGCGCTTCGATTTGGGCAGCGTCAAGACGTAACGTTTTTCAACAATCGGAACGGACGATTCGAAAAGGACGATATCGAAATACTCGCCCGGCATCGGCGGAATGTAGTTTTCATCCGGCGGAACTTCTTCGTCAAGCAGCGCATAAGTGAAGCCTTTGCGGAACAGCTTAACCTGGACGCCGTCGTTGACTTTAAGACGCGGCAGTTGGAGGCTTTTCTGACGCGAGTTCCAATAGATGCCGCTTTGCGGCGCCGGCAGGTCTTTGACCATATCGACGTTCACTGAGATAATGCTGTCGCCGCGTACAATGTTCACCTCATCGATGCGGACGAAACTGCTGAGCGGATCGTAATTCCATATCAGAACGGAAAAACCGTTCGCTCCCGATGCGGTTAATATCTTATAAACGGTCTCCGATTCGACTTCGGTAACGCCGCTTTCTTTAACGCGATTTACGTCGCATTCGTAAACCACAATATGGTCGCTTTCGAATTTGTCGGAGTCGCCGGCGTTTTTAACCCGCTCGAAAATGGTCGGCGGCAATTCATCGCCGGGGGGCAAATCTTTCCGATCTGTGTTTTGTGCTGAAACTACACAGCAGTTTATCAGAAGTAAAAATGCAAGCAGTGCCAAAATCTTCGCAAAGCAGTCGATTTGCAAAAGCGCCTCCAGTGTTTTAGACGGAATTCACGATTTTGAACTAATATAATCCAAGAAACGGGAAAAAACTATGTAAATGAATATTGATTGCGAATGTGGAATAGATATTGCAGAATTGATAGAGTATTGTTCACGTTGTGAAACGACGCCACGGAACATGAAAATAAACTTCTTCGGTAGGGCAGGCGTCCCTGCCTGCCTTCTCAACCTTGCACGGACGCGCTGGCAGGCAGGGACGCCTGCCCTAC
>CAZWOY010000374.1:0-4416 GCA_964635255.1 uncultured bacterium | reverse complement strand
CGCGCTCACGCTTGCAGACGCCCCCGTCGGCAAGCTTCCGGTACGACGCCGCGCGCTCACGCTTGCAGACGGGGGCGTCTGCAAGCTCTCCGTACGACGCCGCGCGCTCACGCTTGCAGACGAGGGCGTCGGCAAGCTTTCCGGTACGACGCCGCGCGCTCATGCTTGCAGACGGGGGCGTCTGCAAGCTCTCCGTACGACGCCGCGCGCTCATGCTTGCAGACGGGGGCGTCTGCAAGCTCTCGCTAAAGCTCTCGCTAAGCTCTCGCTGGACGTCTGATTTACAGGACGGGATCTTATCCCGCCGAGTTTAACGTTAAATTTCAACGCAGTTGAGTAATCATCGATCTGAAAACGGAGTAAAACTGTGAAACAACTTACCCTTGTTTTGCTTTTCCTGTTCTTAATTAATTTATCATTCGGGGCGAACGATTCACAATCGCTGGTTTCAAATGCTAATTTACGGCATATTGAAATCATCGATCAGAATAACGATCAGATAATTCTAAATTACGACGCTTCGAATTTGATCTTTGGAAACGCTCTCGCCGATGGGCGGACTTTAACTACGGTCGAGCTTCCGGGCGAAGGGATGACGGCTAAGAACGGCATGCCGGAGCTGCCTGCGATAAGCAGGTGGATTAGGCTGCCCGAAGGCAAGACTATCGAAGCGAAGATTATCGAATCGGAAGAATACAGCCTGCCGAAAACGAATGGCGTTAAATTAGCCGGAGAGGCAGGCATTCAGATTAATGAAGGTTTCAATCAAACCGGCGTTTACCCGCCGCAGCCGGTTCAGGTGAATCCTCCCGTTCAACTGCGCAATGTCAGATTGGCTCAAGTAACCGTCTATCCGGTTCAGTATGATTTCGATACAGCGGAGTATATCCATCGTCCGAACGTCGATATCGAACTGGAGATCGTTGACGATCCGAATTATGATGGCGAACATCATAGATTCGAGCGAATTCCCAGTCCGGACTTTCAGAAGCTGATCGAAACGCTGGTTATCAATCCGCCTCCGCGCCGGGATGAGCGCGAGCTCATCGAGAAGCGCGGCTATCGCGATTATTACCTGTTCGTAGCGCCCGACCACATCGAAGGCGACGATCGGGAAGAGATCGAACATCAGATATACCGGCTGATAGATTGGAAGCGCCGCACCGGGAACAAAGTCGAGCTGCTGTGGATACCGGAGGAGGACGAGCGCGACGCGGACGAGGCTAAAGTGCACATTCAGGAGCGTTACGACGAACTGATAGGAAACGGCGAAGAACCGTTCGATCATATTTTGCTTTTCGGCGAGGAAGAGCTGCGTCCGCAATTGGGCAACGCCGGCGAGCAGGGCATGGATATATTGTTCGCGAGCCAGAGCAACCCACAGGTCGAACCGCCCGAATGGCGAGGGCATTGGGATTTGTGGTACGGCTACCTGGAGGGCGATGATTTTATCCCCGATGTATCCTTAAGCCGGTTTCACGCGGGAAATATCGAGATGTTAGCCTGTGGAATGAACAAAACGCTCAGCTACCAATACAATCCCGCCGAGGGCGATTGGCATCGAGCCGGAGTTGTAGAACAGGAACCGGTTCTCGACGGAGGCGGAACTGTAGAATTTGCGGTCGATTATCTTGTGCAGGCGATGGAGCATAATGGAATCGACGTAGTCGCTCAATTTCGCGCTGAACAGGATAGAGGCGGCGTATGGCTTGCAGAAGCCATGAATCAGGGAATCGGTTTAGCCGCCGGCCGTGCGCAAAACGATAACATTACCTATCATCAAGGCAACAATCCGCAAAATCACTTCGAAGCAGTGGGAGTCTATCCGATCGGGATATTTGCCAGCGGTCACGGCGAATGGGCGATGGAAACGATGTTCTGGGTTGGAAGGGAGTTTTACTACGATAATCCGGAAAGCTACGACGATCCCGGCGGAGCCAAAGGCTGCGCCGCTGTAACCAGCGTCTGGACGAATCCAGGGACGGCGCATGCAAACGCGATCGTGATGTTCCAGACTCACGCAATGCTCGATCTCGATTTGTCGTTCGGCTGGGCGAGAGCCTGGACGCTGCTGAATCTTGAAAAATCTTACCCTAATGCAGAAGCCCCGACGCCTCTGGAATGGTACGGCGTCGATTTCCAACTGTGCGGGGACCCGGGAATAAAGATTTGGAAAGACATACAAAGGGGAATTGAGTTCGATTACGATCCTGTTCTGCCTGCCGGCGCAAGCTTCCTGCCGGTGAGAGTTTCAAACGTCGAAAACGACGGCGGCGTGAAAGACGTCTTAGTTACGCTGTACAAAGGCGGTCTGGAAGAGGTCGAAGCGTTCGACCTAGCTTTCACGGATGCGAACGGCGAATGCGGTTTTGCAGTTGATCCCGAATTGGAAGGTCCCTTCTATGTAACGGCGCATACGAGAAATAATCCGCCGATTTCTTTGGAGTACAGCCGGGAAGAAGCGGACGCCTTCGTGCAGTTCGAAGTCGAATCCGTTACCGACGGCGATGGCGGGAACGACGTCGTCAATCCCGGAGAGACTATCTGGATCGCATTAACCGCACGCAACCTTGGCGCGGATCAGGCGGCGCAGAATGTTAGCGGCGTACTAAACTCATCCGTCAAATATGTTCAGATATTAGAAGGAACCATCGAATTCAGCGATATCGAACCGGGCGAATCCGTCGAAGGCGGATCGCTTGCATCCGTCCGTATTTCGCCCCAATGTCCCGACGGCGAGCGGCTCAGGCTATACATGCGCCCGGAGGGCTTCGGTTTCGACAAGTCCTCCGCATTCGATTTAGACCCGGTTTCGTTTAACCTCGAGATCGAATCGCTGCCCAATGACGGCTTAGTCGATATTGGTCAGGAAGTCGAATTGGCTCTGCCGCTTATAAATATAGGCCGAATCGCGTCGCCGGAGCTGAACGGACATTTTCTTTCCGATCACTGGGCGGTGCGCCCGATGAACGATAACTCCGCTTATGCGGCGATCGCCGCCGGAGAAACCGGAAACGGCGCGAATCCGTTTACAGTTTCGATTCATGAACACGCCATTCCGGGCCTGAAAATCCCGCTGAAGCTTTCATTGCTGCGCGATGAAACCGCCGTCGATTACGCGGAATTTATCCTTCAGCTTGGAACTCCCGGCGAAAGCGATCCTAAAGGACCGGACGGATACGGATATTATGTTTTCGACGATACGGACGAAGGGTATAACCAGCGTCCCGACTTTTATTGGGAAGAAATTAATCCGGCGACGGGAGATTATGACTGGCAAGGGAGAGCTGTCGAGATCCAAAACGGAAACATAATCAACGGCTGGGGCGCGGTTCCGCTTCCGTTTACATTCCGCTATTACGGCGAGGAGTTCGATACTATCATGGTCTCGACCAACGGCTTTGTCGCCATGGGAAACGATCCCAACGCCGTGCCCAATCCCCAGAACTGGTCGCTCGACGGGGGCGGCGCCGGCGGTCCTTATGGGATGATAGCTCCCTTTTGGGACAACATGCAGATGACCGGCGACCGCAGCGCCATTCTGACCGCCTACAACAATTATGACGGCTATTTCATCGTCGAATGGTACGACATGAAATATCCTACAAATCCGAACGTGAATTTAACATTCCAGATTTTTCTCTTCGATCCGGATGAATGGAAGACGCCGACTCTGGACAGCCCCATTCTGTTCCATTATCGAGCGATCACGCATCTGCAGGGACCGCATCTTGAAACTCCTTTTGCCAGCATTGGCATTGCGAGTCCGAACGCTGAATATGGACTGTCTTACATGAACGCAAACGTGGGAGACGCGACGTCGGTCCCAATCGAGGATGACCGGCAGTTATTCTTCACAACCAATCCGCACGATATGCGCGGCGTTCTTCACGGCAGGCTGGTGAATTCCGAATCCGGCGATCCGATCGGCGGCGCGCTGGTTTCGACAAAGTATGATGACATGATAACCGGCAGAGACGGTCTGTTCAGATTCGAGGACATATTCGCTGAAATTCCGATGGATTTAGAGGTCGCACACTGGCAGTATTTCGACACAACCCTGACCCACGTTGTCGTGCCGGAAGACGGCGAATGGCAGATCGAAATAGAACTGGTTTACGACGAAAACCATGGCGTCGTAAATAAAGAGAACCTCCCTGTCGAATTCGGATTGACGTCCATATATCCAAATCCGTTCAACGCCGAGACCACTATCGAATTCGGCTTGATTCAAAAAGATCACGTGTCGCTGCAGATATATGACCTAAATGGCAGATTGGTCGCTAATCTGGTTGATGAATACTTGGAAGCGGGTATTCACGGGGCTGCCTGGAATGCATGCGCGCTTCCTTCCGGGATATACTTAATAAAGCTCAAATCGGGTGCGAAGAATGCAATCCGAAAGGCGATGCTGCT
>CAZWOY010000373.1:0-4416 GCA_964635255.1 uncultured bacterium | reverse complement strand
ATGGAATGCGGATATTAATCAATATCAAGCATTATCAAGATATTAGGAGATTGCTTAGTCTGCTAAAGGCAGACTCGCAATGACACTTTTTACTGCACTTAGTAATAGTAAAATGTTTAAGCTTTCAACGCAGATTTCATTATGGAATTAATCATCCCAAAATCCGACTTGAACCATTTAATCGGAAAATATATCGAACCTTCGGCGCCCTTAGGCGCGAAGATAGAAATATCGGAAATTCGACAAAACGAAATTCATTTTAAAATTAAGTTAGGCGTTAGCCTGCGCATAAAAACCTATAATTTCGCCGTGAAAAATCAATGTTTTACCGCCAATTACGATGGATCCGGCGTGATCGAGAAAGCGCTTGCAGAGATTGTAAAAATATTGCCGATTCAGATCGATGAAGTAAATTTCAAACGTAAAAAGATAATCCTAAATTTACAGCCGTACTCTCGTTATCTTGAAAACGTTGAAAATATAGAATTTTCCGGTTCAAATGATATTTTTTGCGTAGATGTACATTTCGCAAATTAAGAACGAGCGAAAAATTGCCTTTGGCGTATTATACTCTAAAAAATCATGATGATTTAGAATGCAAAGCATAAAACAAACAAAATGCAAAAAACCATGTGCGGAAGATTTTCACTAAACGTCGATCCGACCGAGCTCAAGAAAATGATTCCCGACTTGATTGTCGATGAAGAAACGCTCGCTCGGTTTAACATCGCGCCGACTCAGGAAGTCGCCGCTGCGCTGAACGAGTCGGAAAGGCGGCTTATTTTTGCCCACTGGGGGTTGATTCCTTTCTGGGCGAAAGACGCTTCAATCGGCAATCGGATGATAAACGCCCGCGGCGAGACCATTCACGAAAAACCGGCGTTCAGGAATGCGTTTAAAAAGAGGCGCTGTCTGATATTCGCCGACGGCTTCTATGAATGGAAAAAAGAGCCGGGCAAGAAAACCAAGATTCCAATGTATTTTTGCCTAAAGTCCGGCAAACCGTTTGCTTTCGCCGGCTTGTGGGAAAACTGGCGCAATCCGGATACGGACCGCAATATCGTTTCATGCACGATAATCACAACCACGCCCAATATAATTGTCGAACCGGTTCACAACCGCATGCCGGTAATCCTCCCATCCGATAAATACGATTTCTGGCTCGAACCGGGAGAACAGCCGCTGGATGCGCTGCGGGAATGCATCGCTCCCTATCCCGCCGAGGATATGAAAGCCTATCCGGTTTCTACGCGAGTCAACAATCCGCAAAACGACGATTCTTCGCTGCTCATGCCCTTGTTTGAAGACTAAATCGATACTATCTTTATGATTGGCAATTTTAATAGTTTGACTCTTTAAGGTAGTTTGATTATTTTACAGTAGGTTGAATGCGTTTGCTTGCTTTATGCTTTTGCGGTTCATTCTATTTTCGATGGAATTGTTCACGAAGCGCGCTTCGCCACGGAACATGAAAATAGCTGGTTTAATCACATTGAGTGCGCGCTTCAGCGCGCATGAGGCGCCCAGTACGCGCTGAAGCGCGCACTCAATGTGATAATTCCAAGATTCTCTTTTGAACATGAGCATTCGAACGGCAATCTACGAGGAGATATGATCGACTATAAATCCGCCGGGGTCGATATCGCCAAAGGCGACGCCCTGGTCGCGGAGATAAAGCGCATGTTAGGCGAAGCCGGCTCCGGGATAGGGCTGTTTGGGGGAGCCGTACCGCTGCCGGTCGGAAAATATCGCGAACCGCTGCTGGTAACCTCCATCGACGGCGTGGGAACTAAAACCAAGATCGCTCTGAAAATGGGCGTTTATGACACGATCGGACAGGATCTGGTTCACCATTGCATAAACGATATCGCCTGCTGCGGAGCCGAACCGCTGGCGTTCGCCGACTATATCGCTATGGACGAGATGAACGTCGAAATCGCCACCGGAGTGGTAAGCGGCGTCGTCGCAGCCTGCAAGCGCTGGGAGGTATCTTTAGCCGGCGGCGAGAACGCCGAAATGCCGGGAGTTTATCAGCTGGGCGAACTTGATCTTGTTGGAGCGATTTACGGCATAGTCGAAAAAGATAAATTTATCGACGGCAAGACAATCGGAGCCGGCGATGTTTTAATCGGATTTCCCGCAAATGGTTTGCATACGAACGGGTATAGCTTGGCAAGAAAGATAATCGAAGCGAACAACCTGAATTATTCGGTTATTCCCGGGGGTATGTCAACTTCAATCGGGAAAGTCCTGTTGGAAGTTCATACCTGTTATTTGAAGGAAATAAGACATTTAGTTGCGCGCCATAAGGTCAAAGGTTTAGCGCACATAACCGGAGGCGGCGTCGAAGGCAATCTATACCGGATTATTCCCAGTGGTTTGAAAGCTGAAATTAATTGGGACGCCTGGAACGAACCGCGCGTATTCGGATTTCTCAGGGAATACGGGAAAACGCCTGAGGAAGATATGCGGAAATCCTTTAATTTAGGAATCGGTTTAATTGCCGTTTTAGACAGAGCGAACGCGGATGCAGTTCTGTCTGAATTCCCAAGCGATTTGCCGCATCCGGTTGAAATAGGAATCGTAGTCGATTAGTACCCTGGTTAAAATGTGAGGTTAAGATGACTGCTCTGATTTCGCTATCGACGGCTTATCTTATCGGCGGATTTCCTACGGGCGTACTCATCAGCAGATACATCTTTAAGAAAGACGTCAGAACTTTGGGCAGCGGAAATCCCGGGGCGATTAACGTATGGAGAGTTTTCGGAATCGGATACGGTTTAATCGTCGTCAGCGTGGATATAGGCAAAGGATACATTGCCGCAGGCGTATTGCCGGAGCTGTTTTATAACGACGCTCCGCCGGCATTCGCTTTTACGCATGGGATCCTTGCCGTTTGCGGACATATCTGGTCGCCGTTCACCTTTTTCCGGGGCGGCAAAGGAGTCGGTTCGGCGTTCGGTTCGGCTGTGGCATTATACCCGATTGCGGCTTTTGCATCGATTGGACTGTGGATGGTTATCGTACTGATATCGAGGATGGCTTCGATCGCGTCGCTTTCAGCAACGATCTGCTTTCCATTAACCGTTTTTTGGATTTACGATCCAACGCTGTTCGAGTTGCTTATCGCTTTACTCTTAGTCTTAGTTTTAGTTTATTCACACAGGTCGAACCTGTATCGTCTTATTCACGGAGAAGAGCTTAAAGTCGGGAGAAGTAATTGAAAATTGCAGTCTTAGGCGCGGGAAGCTGGGGGACGACTCTCGCACTGCTTTTAACCAGAAAAGCGCAGACGGTCATGATGTGGGAATTTCGACCGGATGCGGCTGAGAAAGTTGAAACTGAACGCGAAAACAAGGAATTTCTAAAAGGACGCCTGTTCCCCGATAACCTGCACGTTTCATCGGATATAGAACAGGTTGTGAAAGGAGCTAAACTCTGCGTCGTGGTTGTGCCTTCCCATGCGGTAAGGAATGCGATCAAACAATTTAATAGTGGACTGAATGAGGACTGTTTGATCGTCTCTGCCACAAAGGGAATCGAGCAAAATTCACTTATGAGGATTTCGGAAGTTTTGCGCGATGTCTGGGGAGATTATTTCGACGTAAATAAATTCGCCTGTCTTTCCGGTCCCAGTCATGCGGAGGAGGTTGTATTGGGATTGCCGACGACAGTGGTAACGGCTTCGCGAAACCTTGAAACGGCCCGGCGGGTTCAACAATTGTTCTCAGGCGAACGATTCCGGGTTTACGCTTCGGACGACCTTGTCGGCGTGGAACTGGGAGGTTCGTTGAAAAACGTCGTCGCAATCGGTTCGGGCATAGCTTCCGGTCTCGGTTTCGGCGACAACACGCTCGGAGCGCTGCTGACGAGGGGTTTGGTCGAGATGACGCGCCTGGGAGTAAAACTGGGCGGCAATCCTTCCACATTCGCCGGATTGTCGGGCATGGGCGATCTTATCACAACCTGCTGCAGCCGTCACAGCCGGAACCGGCATGTCGGCGAGCAAATTGGCAGGGGCCGGAAACTGAAGGAAATTTTAGACGAGATGGTCATGGTCGCCGAAGGCGTCAAAACGACCGCTTCGGTATGGGCGTTGTCTCAGCGGGAGAAAATTGAAATGCCGATTACATATCAAGTCAATCGCGTCCTGTTTGAGAACGCCGACCCAATGGAAGCTACGGTCGAATTGATGACGCGATCTCTGAAGATCGAAGATCAGTTTAATTAATTGCAGCATTGAATCTGCAAACTGCGGCAAGTCTTTTCTCAGTAATTGCTCATGAAGCGCGCTTCGCCACGCAACATGAAAATAAACTTCTCTGGTAGGGCAGGCGTCCCTGCCTGCCAATGCGTCTCTGCCTGCCAATGCGATCCTGCAAGGTTGCGAAGGCAGGCGGGGACGCCTGCCCTACC
>CAZWOY010000372.1:0-4435 GCA_964635255.1 uncultured bacterium | reverse complement strand
TGGATTCCAGCTTTCGCTGGAATGACTGCCCTTGGGCAACATACTGCCCTTGGGCAACATACTGCCCTTGGGTAAAATGTCGAACAAGAGTGTTCGACCTACTATTTTCATATTCCGTGGCGAAGCTCGCTTCATGAGCAATTACCGGGAAAAAATCGCTTTAGTCTTCTCTTCAATAGAAGCGGGGAAGTTGGGAAGTCTATTTTTCGGGGAATTCGAATATAAAAGAAAATTTTCTTTGAATGCAGCAACGCCTTAGTGGTATCTTTGCCGCAAAAATATTATATTGTTCGTTTACATGGAAAGGTTGTAACTAAGAAATACTCACGATGGAACAAATACCTGTAAAGAAAATCCTGACTCACCAGAATCCCGATCTTGATGCAATTCTATCGGTTTTACTGTTGAAAAAGTACGGTAAGGAAAAATTTCCAGGCGTAGAAGAAGCAGAGGTTATTTTTTCATCTGCGAATTCTTTGCCGGAGAACAAAACGACCGCAGAACTCGAAAAAGAAGGCGTTCTTGCCGTCGATATCGGCGGTGGGCGTTTCGATACGCATCCGGTTGAAAATCAAACCGACGCCGATAAACTCGAGCATAGCGCAGCCGATCTGGTGGCTGAATATTTGGGAGTATTAGAGAAAGAAGGTTGGAAAGATATAATCGAATATGTGCGCCAGCATGACGTCGAAGGCAGAAACGTGCAATCTACCGATTATATACATCAATTGCCAACCATCATGACTATCCTTTCAGGATTAAAAATAATCCATAAAGATCATCCTGATTTCGATCAAGTTATCATTGAAGAAGGATCAAAAATTCTTGATGAACTTTCACAGGGAGTCATAAAACGAAGCGCTGAAGAATGGAAAAAAATTCCGAACTTAAGCGATTTTGCCGATAGATACCTGGAAGACAAAGATGTTAATCAGGAAAATCCGCCAGATGAATATCGAAGCTTCATCGAGTGGAACAATCGGTTGAGAGACAAACCGGAAAAAGCGTATCCGAAAAAACATTTGGATCGTGTAATGTCGTTTAAATCGCTTTTCCCGGGGGTTTATTTTACAGCTTCAAAGGAAACTGAAAAAATAACTCAACGCCTGATTAAGTATTTCGACGCCATAATAGAACGCGAAAAAGAATGGTACCGGTCGCTTGAAGAATTCGATAATAAAGGCGAACTGCGAAAAATCGGCGAAAAGGTAATTATTGCTATCATTGCCTCAGAGAATGGTTTAGCGTTCAAAGCGGCGCGTTTTCGCGGCAAAGCCGATCTGATTGTTTACCGCGATCCCTCATCCGGCGCGACGACCTTTCAGATAAAACGGAATGGTCCATTGCGAAGACTGAATATGAAAAACCTCGCCGCCAAAGTCAGGATTGCCGAATGCATCGAAAAGGACGGGAAACCCGACTACAAAAATCTGCATAAACAGGGAATTGTAAATGGATGGTTCCTGCATCAATCCGACAATCTATTAATTTGCGGGTCTAAAAAGGCGACTGAATTCGAACCGAGTAAAATCGCGTTGTCGGATTTGGCTGATATAGCCGCGAGCGAGATTAACTGGGAGATGAAACTTCCCACTAAATACTGTCCTGATGATAGATGCATTGGTAGAGACTGTCTATACTATCAAAAACAATTTCCCACCTGTAAAAATCATCGAAATCGCACAAAAGCGCCTGAACCGGAACAAGCGCCTAAAAAAAGCCAGCATCTGAGAGAATCGGATATTGAAAAATTGCTTGCGATGAAAAAAAAGCTGGAAGGCGAAGAAAAAAAGAAGTAGTTTTTAACCACAGAGGCGCAGAGAACACAGAGAACCACAGAGTTTTTTTCTAATCTCTGTGTCTCTGTGGTGAATAATTCTTTTCTGGGCTCGGGGCTGGCTCCAGAATCAGAACCAGCCCTTTCCCGTGAATTGTGCTAATCCAGGGTCATCCCCCATCTGAGGCGTCTTTGCGAGACGTCTGCAAGGGTGGCTAATCCCGCATTAGCGTCTAAACAATAGACGCATTAGAATGGGGACGAGCCCCTGCGTTTATGATCCATTAATCTTGCCCTCCTGTGTTAGACCGCGAAACTACTGAGAGTAACTGCCCTCTCTCAGTTTAACATTATAATAATGCGAATTTGTATTTATGCAATATTTCCATGTGCAATAAATAGTGAACAAATTACCGACTCGTTCCCACGCTCCGGCGTGGGAATGCATACTTAACTATATAAGGTCGATATGCATTCCCACGCCGGAGCGTGGGAACGAGTTAAATTTGTATTTACGCACTGACAATTTCAATCCCACAAGCCTGAATAGTAAACTATGCGATCTGAATTTTCGTTCCTTATTTCGGTTAAAATAAAAATAATATCGTATATAAATAACTAATGTTCGCTACGTCACAATTTTAGCTTTTTCATATCTTTTATTTTTTACGATTCTATTCCGATGCAGAAAATGTTCGATTGATACTGTTAATACTCCAAGACCGTATTTAACGCTGCGTTTGAAATTTATCGACGAAGCTTCGGGGAAATACTTGGTTGGACAGGTCACTTCAGCGATTTCGAAGCCGGCATAAACTATCTGCGAAAGCATTTGGTTGTCGAATATAAAATCATCCGAATTTATCTCGTAATTAATAATTTCCAGAACTTCTCTGGAAAACGCGCGATATCCGGTATGATATTCCGACAATTTTTGACCGATCAGAATATTCTGCGCCAGAGTTAAAATCCTGTTTGAAACGTACTTATAGCATGGCATTCCGCCCTTAAGAGCCCCTCTGCCCAATATCCTGGATCCAAGAACCACCGGATAGACGCCGTTGGCGATAATCGACGCCATGGCGATAATTAGTTTGGGCGTATATTGATAGTCGGGATGCAGCATGATTACGATATCGGCGCCAAGTTCGAGCGCTTTTTTATAGCAGGTTTTCTGATTGCCGCCATATCCTTTATTGCGGTCATGAACGATGATGTGTTTTAGACCGAGCTTCTGCGCAACCCCGGCGGTGTCGTCCCTGCTCGCATCATCGACCAGCACGACTTCATCGACCACGTCGAATGGAATTTCATTGTAAGTGGCTTCGAGCGTTTGCTCGGCGTTGTAAGCCGGCAAAACGACGATTATTTTTTTCCGGTTTAGCATTAAGATGGCGGCGGATAAATTTTCAAAGTTGCATTGCCTTGAATCAGCGCGGATTTCAGTTTACGAGAGCTTGCAGACGCCCTCGTCTGCAAGCTCTCTTTTCTCCAGATCACTCTCTGGTAAATTGATTTAGCCAGTAAGACGCAGACCCTCAAAGCGAAATAATATCCGTGTTCATCCGTTGCATCCGTGTCATCCGTGTTCCTATTCCTTTCGCCGTAATGACCGCGCCTGGGCGCCGTGTCGAACAAGAGTGTTCGAGCTACTTTACCGCAAATCAGTTCCCTTTAAATTTCGCTTCCCGTTTTTCAAGGAATGCATTCAAGCCTTCATGCGTATCTTCGCTGGCGTACAAAAGCCCAAAAAGGTCTGCTTCCAATGCCAATCCTGCATCGAGGCTGTCCTCAACTCCGCGGTTTACCGCTTCGATTACATTGCCTAACGCCAAAGGAGCTTTAGTTAAAATACCCTTCAACATTTCGCGGATCGAGGATAAGAATGCCGCGCGGTCGAAGACCTTTCTGCCTTTCTCATTCAGAATCTCTTCGCCTTTTTCGTCTTTCTCAAAGACTTCGATGACGGCGTTAACCAAGCCGATTCTGTAGGCTTCTGCCGCGTCGATCATTCCGCCTCCTAAAAGCAGCTCCAAAGCGCGTCCTTTTCCGACAAGGCGGGGCATTCTTTGAGTTCCGCCGAACCCCGGTATGACGCCCAAACCGACCTCCGGCTGTCCGAACTTCGCGTGCGCCGCCGCCACTCGCAGATGGCAAGCCATCGCCAATTCACAGCCTCCGCCCAAAGCAAATCCGTTGACGGCTGCGATGACCGGTTTCTTGAGATTTTCGATTCTATTGAATACGGCTTGACCGGTGGCGACAAATTCCTTTCCGGTAATCGGATTTTTCCGGGCTAATTCCGAAATATCTGCGCCCGCGACAAATGCCTTATCGCCGGCCCCAATGACAATTACTCCTCCGACATTGTCATCGGCGGCAATCGCGTCGAATACGTCTGAAATGTCCTTCAGCGTAGCGCTGTTTAAGGCGTTTAACGCTTTCGGACGATTAATGGTTACAACTGCAATCCGGTCTTCAACCTGGTAGGTCAGGTTTTGAAACTCCATTTGTACCTCTTCTTTTATGGTTGGATTTAAATGTCAAAACGTTATTTCCCAGTAATTTTTCATGAAGCGAGCTTCACCTCGGAGCATGAAAACAGTAGGTCGAACACTCTTGTTCGACATTAACCAGTAGCGTGAACACTCTTGTTCA
>CAZWOY010000371.1:0-4445 GCA_964635255.1 uncultured bacterium | reverse complement strand
AAAACAACTGATCTCCCAAAAGATAAAACTATTTTATGCGCTTATTAATAACAATTAAACAATTTCGCGTATCTGTATTTGACATTTTGCTTATATGTGCGCAAACACACTTGATTTTCCATTACAGACGCTTAACTTATAAAACAGGCGCGCGAAGGGCAAAACATACGGAAAATACAACTGCTTTTTCGCTTTTGCATCTTGCAGCCACTGCTATGTGCATTAAATAGTGTACAACCGACTTGAAGCGTAAAAGCCGCAAAAACCGCAACTCGTTCCCACGCTCCAGCGTGGGAATGCATACTTAACTTCACAAGGTCGATATGCATTCCCACGCTGGAGCGTGGGAACGAGCTTGTAAAATACAACTGCTTTTTCGCTTTTATATCTTGCAGCTAACGGCGTTGACATAGCTCTTTCTGGTTCGACGCGCTTAATTCTGCAGTTAATTCAACCGGGACAACACATGAGAAATAGAGTGGGGACAAATCCTTTACGGACGTTTTTTTTATCGTTATTCCTGTTAACGATAGCTTCTACCGCGGTCATCGCTGCGATGCAACTCGAAGTCGGAATTCGCAGCCAGTTTGATTTAAAGCGCCTTCTCCAAGAGGGATTCGACGTCGTTTATGTTACCGATGGGCAAATCGCCGACGTAGTCGTTTATACCGATGACGAACTGGAAAGACTGCGCGAATTGGGTTTTCAATATGAAGTAAGACTTCAAAATATCGAACAATATCTGGCAGATCGCCTTCAGCCTGCGCGGGACGACATGGGCGGCTATTACACGCTTGAGGAAATAGAAGACGAAATCTTCGGATTAGCGGAAGATTTCGATCATATTGTTTCAGAGCCTCTGTCGATAGGCGAATCGATCGAAGGAAGAGATATCTGGGCGGTAAAGATCTCGGACAATCCCAATCAGGAAGAGGATGAGCCGGAAGTATTGTTTACGGCGTTGATCCATGCCCGCGAAGTCATAACTCCGCACGTTTTAATCGAAACGATGCAAGACTTGTGCGAGAATTATCAGGATGATGAATATTTAACCCGTCTTGTCGATGAACGTGAAATCTGGTTCATCCCCTGTCACAATCCCGACGGTTACGCTGCGAATGAAGAGCGCCATCCCAACGGAGGAGGCATGCATCGAAAAAACATGCGCGACAACGGCTACGACGATGAACGGCGCGGCGTCGATCTAAACCGCAATTGGGGCTGCGAATGGGGATACGATAACAACGGCTCCAGCCCGAATCCTTCCAGCCAAACCTACCGGGGCGAAGCGGCGTTTTCCGAACCTGAAACGCAGGCGGCGCGCGAGTTTATAAACGATCATGAATTCGCAATTACTATTTACTTTCATTCCTATAGCAATCTATGCATTTATCCACTGGCTTACGATTTCGTTCACGCTCCCGACCGGCCTGTTTTGATGGCTGCAGCGGAGGAATTTACAGCGGATAATAATTACCTGCCCGGCACAGGCTGGGAAATTATCTATTTAACCAACGGCGATTCCGACGACTGGATTTACGCCTCCGACGAACATGAGACGGCATTTGCCTTTACGATTGAAATCGGCAGCCGCAATGATAATTTTTGGCCCCCGCTGAACAGAAAGCAGCCGCTGATCGACGAGAACATACCTGTTTGCATAAAAGCCATAGATTACAGCGACAATCCTTACCGGTCGCTAAATCCAAGGCCTCCGGACGAAGTTGTATATTGGCTGGACCGACAGGGACAGGCGCATCTTGAATGGAATGCGCCCGATGACGAAAATAATCCCCCAACTCACTACCGGGCAACCGCTCGAATCCCGGATGAGGATTTTATCGACGAAGTCTCGCTCAACAATCCACTCTGGGAAGAATTTGAAATAAACGCTTACGAACATTTGGCGCGCAGCGAACCATACTGCTATAGGGTAGATATTAACGAGCCGGTGGGAACGTTGACGCTGACCCGGGAAATTATCGCTCCCGAAAGAATAGAAGCCTGGATCAGATGCAACCTGACGCGGGACAACAACCTCGCGCTGGAAGTAACGGAAGACGGTTATGATTGGATCGCCGCGCCGGGAAGGAACACCGAAGATATCATCGAAGCCGGATACAATCACGGACCGGGATTGCAGGACATATCCACCGACGATTATGAAGAGTATTGGTGGGACTTAAGCGATTGGGAAGGCAAACAGGTCAGGATCAGGTTCAGATATTACGAATTCGGCAGATACGGCAGGCGCGATTATTGTTATATAGACGACATCGGACCGCTGCCGGGAATCGAATGGCAGGAAACCATCGGCGACGAGATCGAGCGAACGAGCTGGATCAATCAGGATGAGCGAGATGAAAATGTTGTTTATTGCGTTCAGTCGATCGACGCCGAAGGCCACGTCTCGTTCATGAGCCTGCCGGCGGTTGAGATAGAAGAACGCGCACAGCCGGAAGTTCTTAATATCGAAACGGGCTGGTCGATGATTAGTATGCCGGTGGAATTGGAAGAGCCTCGCCTCGAAAATATATTTGCGGATTTAGTCCATCAGGATATTCTTGAATTAATAAAAGACGGCGATGGTTTGTTTTACGCCCCTGAATTTGGATTTAATCAGATAGATGGATGGGATCCGCTGAAAGGATATTGGATAAAGACGACCGAAAACGCCGCCGTCGCTTTCGAAGGCGCAAGGCTGCCTGAAAACGCCCCTATCCCACTCGCAGAAAGCTGGAATCTGATCGCTTATCTTCCATCAGAATCCATGGAAGCTGAAGACGCTTTCGCCTCGCTGGGAGACAACCTGATTTTAGCTAAAGACGATATGGGCGGATTTATGGCTGTAGGATTTGGGTTCTCTAATATGGAAGAGCTCGAATCGGGCGAAGGATATCTGCTTAAAGTAGAAGAACCGGACTCGCTGGTTTATCCGGTTCAGGAATTCGCCAATCGACGGAATTTATCCCTTAAGAAACGAAATATCCTTCAGTTTGAACCGCTTAGTTCGGAAAACCACAGTTTATTAATCCTGAACGCCGGCAAACTCGGCAATGGAGAATTGTATGTAAAAGACGCCGCCGGCAATATTGCGGGAAAGACTCAGGTCGCGGGAAGCGAACCATACGCCGGAATAGCGGTTTGGGGCAAGGAGCGAAGCGGAGCGGCGGGATATGAAGAGAACGACCGGTTTCGCCTCTTTTGGCTCGACGAGAAGGGAGAAGCCGAACAAAAATTATCGCGCCAAATCGTTGAGGGCGATTTAGCATACAAACCAAACGGTTTTACAGCGCTGAATCTGGATCTGCAGAATATTTCGACCGCCCCGGAAGCGGCAAGCCTTACGGGGATATATCCGAATCCATTCAATAATGCAGCGAACATTTCCTTCGAGATTCATTCGAAAAGCCTGATCAATCTGGAAATTATCGATAATGCCGGCAGGACGGTTGAAAGGGTCGAATATGGAATTCTTAATTCAGGAGTCTATAGTTACTCATGGAATGCAGACGGATTACCTTCCGGGATATATTTTATACGATTTTCCGCTCAAAACTGGAACCAAACTGCAGAGCAATTGAAAAAAGCGCTCCTAATACGTTAAATGTTGTGCCAAAAACGCTGATATTTCTGATTGTCCTGCTGTCTATTGCCTTTACTGCCGCTTTATGCTGCGGCGAACCGCTTGAAATAAAAATACCGGTAAAAAAAATATCCGGTATTTATCCAATTGAGAGATTCCAGCCCTCTCAAAGGAATTTTATCCTTGCTCTTTCAGGCGGCGGCGCGCGAGGTTTTTCGCATATAGGCGCTCTCGCCGCTCTCGAAGAAGCGGGAATCACGCCCGACGGCATAGCTGGCGTCTCATCGGGAGCCTTAATCGGAGGCTTGTATTGCGCAGGGATGACGCCCGATCAAATCTACGAGCGTCTGCATTCGATACAAATCAAGAAAATATTCACCGACGAACCGGAGCGGCGGAGTCTTTTACTTGCCAGAAAACAGGAATTCTCGCGTCACTTGATTGAATTCCGTCTCTCGCCAAACCTTTCGCCCATTGTTCCCGGAGCGGTCTCGCGCGGTCAGGCGTTGTATTATGAACTCTTAAATCTTACCTTTTTAACTCCGTTCAGAAACATCGGCGATTGGTCGAATTATCCGGTCCCGCTTAAGATAATTTCCACCGATCTGCTTACGGGAAAACCGGTTGTAATGGATCGAGGCGATTTAGCCGCCGCCGTTAGAGCTTCTTTAACCGTGCCACTTTTGTTCGATCCGTTAATTATCGATACGCTTCATTTGATCGACGGCGGAATCGCTTCGAATATTCCCGTTGAATTTGCCCGGGAAATGGACGGCGAAATCGTCGCCGCAGTGGATGTGACCGCAGAACTCCAGGATCTGGAACCCCCCTTCCAGCCGTGGCAGATTGTGGACCAGGT
>CAZWOY010000370.1:0-4460 GCA_964635255.1 uncultured bacterium | reverse complement strand
GCGTCAGCTTGCAGACGAGGGCGTCAGCTTGCAGACGAGGGCGTCTGCAAGCTCTCGTGGTAAAGTTTAGATAAAGAAACTTACTTATGCCTCATTCCGTCTCTGATCTATGCTGCAGTATGAGAACGATTAACTCTGCTTTCTCCGGAAGAGTGAAATTCTATAATTTATTTTTATAAGATCACTGTTTTTCTAAATAACTACATTTGTGAAATTTAAAACGTATATTCTGTCAGTAAGTACAAAATGCAGGTAATGGATGTTTCAACTTTTATTCATAAGCAGCGGTAATTCGGGAGTTAGTCTTATTGCCGGTTCGCTGATAAGGAATAAAAAACTTAACTATCTTAACGTAACATGCGCCTCAGAAACCGTCTCGAATTACAGCAGCGATTTAAAGGACGCGGTTTCGAAATATAACATCGAAACTAACAATCTCGGATTACAGCCTTTAACGAAGATCGAATCCAAGCCGTTTGACTTGGTAGTGAAAATCTGCAATTACAGTGCAGCCGAAAAACCAAACTGTCTTGAATTCCCAAAAGCTCCGCCTGTAATTCACTGGCACATTCCGGAAATGAATCTATTGAACGGTAAAAACACCGGCGCGAATAAAGCGGTCGGTCAAATTGTTCAGTCTTTAGAACACAAGATGGAACATCTGGTTAATGACGGATATTTGGACGCGATCAGGAATCAGCATCAAGTGTTTACCTCCCTGCTCGAAAATATGATCGACGGCATTTTGGCGCATGACAAGAACCGTAAAATACTGTTTTTCAATCAGGCGGCGCAGCGTATCACCGGATACAGCTACGAAGAAGTTATCAATAAAGATTGCCACGATGTTTTTCCCGGCAGATTCTGCGGCGGCAACTGCTCTTTCTGCGACTCCTTTTTCCCCGGCGAAAACAGAACGAAATATTTCACTACATTCAGGCATAAAAACGGATTGCTGCGCGATTTCGAAATGTCCTCGATACAAGTGGAAAACGCTCCGGCAAATTCGATCTCCTCATTAGTAATCTTTAAAGACGTTCACGAGGATGATTCGATTAAAATAAAAAAGATCAAATTTCAAGGATTTCAGGGAATTATCAGTCAGAATCCATTGATGGAAAAAATTTTCGACACGATACGCGAAGTCGCAAATATCAATGTTCCGGTAATGATACAGGGCGAAAGCGGCACCGGGAAAGAAATGGTGGCAAACGCGATTCACCGGCTTAGTTCCCGGGTGAACGAACCTTTTGTTCCGGTAAATTGCGGGGCTCTGCCTGAAGGCACGCTTGAAAGCGAACTGTTTGGGCATGTGAAGGGAGCGTTTACCGGCGCTATCCGCGATAAAAAAGGCAGATTCGAACTGGCGGATAAAGGAACGATATTTCTCGACGAGGTCGGCGAACTTTCGCCGGCGATGCAGGTAAAGCTTCTGCGCGTGCTCCAGGATGGATCGTTCACTCACGTCGGCGGCGAAGAGCCGGTTTCTGTTGACGTCAGAATTATCTGCGCGACGAACCGGGATATTAAAGATATGATGCAGAAAGGCGAATTCCGCGAGGATTTATATTATCGCCTGATGGTAGTGCCTATTTTTCTTCCGCCCTTGAGAAATAAAAAAGTCGATATACCGTTATTAATCGATTACTTTCTCGATAAGTTCTCAAGACTCACTGGAAAATCGATCAAAAGAATTTCACCTGAAGCTCGGAATTGTCTTCTGGAATATTCCTGGCCAGGCAATATCCGGGAATTGGCGAATACGATCCAGTATGCATTAATCAAATGCCACAATAGCGTATTAAACATTGAACATTTCCCTGATGAAATCACAGAACGATCGCCGGATTCAATGCATAAAAAACTCACACGGAAAAATCCACATTTAAAAATAGAAGATGTTATAAAAGTATTAAACAATACCGGCGGCAATAAAAGCAAAGCAGCGTCCCTATTAGGCGTGAGCCGGCCTACATTGTATAATTATCTGGGAAAAATGAAATTGTAAACCTTACACTTTTGTAAAGATTGCGATATTTACAACTACTCGTCACCACGATGTATAATTAATTGCTGTATTATTAATAGCTTATTCACCTGTTTCGATCTATTTACACCACCAGCCTGAATTTTTCTTCAAATGTAAACACTTTACAAAACTTTTCAGCGACAGCCTAAAATTCTTAATTTCCTAATATACAGCAAGTTAGATTGTTATTGAGCAATGTTTTTTTCAGGTACGACTTTTGCGATTAGAAAATTGTTTAGTTTATTCCGTAAAGACTGATTAGTTAATGCCTAAACAGTACAACGAAAATATTCTCAAGGCTTTGAAGCTGTCTCAGGATATGATTTCTTTAGCTGACGCCGGGGATTCGGAGCGCAAAGATAGAAAATGCGGTATAATTTACGGAATTATTAGAGATTCCGGTTACCGAATCCGGGAATTGGCGCTTGCTGAGATCGACAACCATCGAAAAAAACAGGATTGGGACATTGATAAAACAGAAACGGAATCTTATCTTTTCAGAGAAAACAAGTAATACACAAAATATAATTTAGGTTTTAGCATGAAGTTAAAACATTCGATTCTTCTACTATTGCCTTTGGCGGTATTCATCGGTTTTATCGGCTGTGAGGGACCGGAAGGGCCGGCAGGGCCTGAGGGACCGCAGGGTCCGGGCTTTCCGCTCTTCAGCTATATGGGCGATAACGCCGATAAATGCGGTCACTGCCACGACGGAACCGTCGATCAGTGGGATGGTACGAAACACGCCTCCGCCTATGCCTCGCTCGTCGAAGGCGGTCAGCAGAACAATCCTTACTGTCTCCAATGCCATACGGTAGGTTTTGACGCTGAAGTCAGCTACGGAGACACTTCTCTTTCCGATCATGGTTCCGACAATAACGGATTCGACGATTATTGGCCGCCTGAGACTGAGGAAGACCGGCAGCGGTTGGAAATGCTGAAGAACGTCCAATGTGAAAACTGCCACGGCGCAATGGGTCCTACTATTTACGATCACGAACCAAAAATGTCCTATAGCACAAGAGTGGTCGATGGCGCGGAAACGTCCCTCTGCGCGAAATGTCATCATGCACAAATTGAAGAATGGCATGAAAGCGGACATGGTCAGGTTCTCGAACATCACGATATGACTATTGAAGAATTCGACGCCGAATTCAACGCATTCAGCAATTGCTGGACCTGCCATACGGCTGAAGGTTTTATCGCAACCCACGATCCGGAAAACGCCGGTATGGCAAGACCGGAAACAGCCAGTATGAATGGCTGCGTCGCTTGTCACGATCCGCACAGCGCGCATAACGAACACAATCTGCGCACACTTGCGGATTATTCGGCGGAGTACGATCAGAATCAGGCGATGACCTTTACCGGCAAAGGCAATGCGCAATTGTGCGTCCAATGCCACCATGCGAGGCGAGGCGTCGATAACGTCAACGGCCAGATTGCGGACGGTTATGCTCATTTCGGTCCGCATGGCAGCCCGCAGATGGATATGGTTCTGGGAACGGGCAGCTATGAAATCGAAGGCTACACCTACAAACGAGCCAATGATGACGGCGAAAGCCATTACACGTCGGTTGAACAGTCATGCGTTACCTGCCACATGACCCGCGTGGAATCGCATGGCAGAGATCATTACATTCACAGAATGGAACCGCAGATCCAGACTTGCGCCAATGCCGGATGCCATACGGATGCAGCCGGTATGGAAAATTTCGATATTCATGGCAAGGCTACCGAGATTAACAATATGATGGAACAGCTGATCAATGCGATCGGCGTGACGCCGGAAAACCTCGGCAACCCCGATTCAACGACCGCCGAGCAGAGAATGGCGGGCTACGCCTATGTGTTTGTTGCAAACGACGGAAGTCATGGCATTCACAACTACGAATACGCAAAATCGCTGCTGCAGAACGCTTATGATTTCATTACTCAACCGGGAGCAATAGCTGGGAAATAGCGCCGGAGCCCGGCTCTTTGAATATCGATTGTGAACAGGCAAGTTTGAATTTGTTTATTCAAACTTAAGATTGGATTATGAATCGCGTCTCTCTGATTCGGGTTTAGGGAGACGCAACTCTTTCACATTTATTTCTCGCAGCCAAGCGCCGGACAAGAGTGTTCGACCTGTTTTTTTTATATTTCATGGTGCAGCTTGCTTCATGAATTTTCTTGTTAAATCTTTTAATCGAATATGACGTCGATTTTCCGCGACTTTTTCAGCGCTTTATGGGAGCTTTTGAAGCTCCCGTTTGCGCTCACCAAAATTTTCTTTCAAAGGCTGTATCAATTGGGATGGCGGAAGCTGATTATATTGTCCGCCGCCGCGCTGATACTCCTGACGATAACCTTGACGCTCTTTTTTGAAATAACGTCTCACCCAGGATTTTGCTCGAGCTGCCATATTATGCGTCCCTATATCGACGCC
>CAZWOY010000369.1:0-4468 GCA_964635255.1 uncultured bacterium | reverse complement strand
CATATCCACGACGAAGCGCGGCGATGCCCTAAACAACTGTTCGTTTGGCGGCTTTATCCGACGGGGTATTTTTTTTACAAAACGCCAAACTGACCGCCGGATTAACGACCAGCGAAACAGCCATCCCGATCGTTCCCGCTTGAGGCGAAGGCGCGCCGGCTATGTATAAATAAAGGCAGACTCCTAATCCCAGAATCGAGGAGCTGATCGCGCCGGCGGCGGTGGCGCGCTTCCAGAACAACCCCCAGATGAAGGGACCTAAGAACACCGAGCCGATTGCGCCCCACGAGACGCCTAAGATCGCCACAATCGTCGACGGCTTGAAATATGCCATAGTCACCGAAAGAATCACGAAAAAACCGCTCATCACGCGCATTAGCGCGGTCAGCGTTCTGTCGTCCGCACTCTTATTGATAAATCCGGCGTAGAGGTCTTTGGTCACGGACGAGCTTGAGATCAACACCAGCGCGGCTAAAGTGGACATCGAGGCGGAAAGGATCAGCAGCAGCATCAACACCGACAGCGCGCCGGGAATGACGTTCTCCAGCAGTTCCGGTATCAGCGCGTCGAACACGGGCTTGCCGCCGTCGAATGCGTTCGGAGCGTTTTCCGGATTCAGGAACAGCCGCGTAGTCGATCCGATGAAATAGCCTATGCCCGCAATCAAAAGCGCAAAGCCGGTCGAGGCGAACATTCCGATCTTAATCGACCGTTCGTCCCGGATCGCGTAAAATTTCTGCACAAGCTGCGGCATGGCGAACGGCGCCACCGAGACGAGAAACACCAGGCTGAACAGCGCCCAAAATCCCGGCGGACCGACCGGCTCGACCAATTTCGGATCGATTGAAGCCAGATTCGCCGTTATCCGCCCGAATCCGCCTCCGTGATGAAGCGTAAACCATAACAGAATCAACACGCCAACGGTCATAATAATCCCAAACACAAAATCGATCATCGACATCGACTTATACCCGCCCATAACCAGATAAAAGGCGGTGAACAGCCCCATGAACACAAGCGCGTAAGTGTAATCGATCATAAACGTCGATTGAAACAAGTAGGACAATCCCATAAACACGGCGGCGCTGTAAGGAATCATAAATATAAAAATGCAGATTGCCGAGAAGAATTTCAGAAAACCGCTGCGATAGTGCTTTTCAAAAAATTCGGGCATGGTCGCGACGTCGTATTCAATCGAGACGCGCCGAATCCTGATTCCGACAAAAGCCCAGACGCAGAGTACGCCGGCAAAAGCGTTTCCCACGGCTATCCAGAGCCCGGAATATCCGAACCCCCAGCCGACCTTGCCGGCAAAGCCGATAAACAGCACGGCGGAAAAATAAGCGGTTCCGTAAGTGAACGCGGTCAGCCAGGGTCCCACCGACCTCCCGCCTAAAAAGAAATCGGAAAACGACCGCGTTTTCCGCATCCCAAGAACGCCCATCACGACGATCATCAGCGCGAAGGCGGACAGTACAAAGATTTTTAGCGGCATCTTAGTTTGCGATTAAGTTGTTGTACTTTTTGAAGGAAATAAATTAGACATTTACGCGTAAAATTGCAAGCGGTTAAAGCCAAACCGAGTGTTTAAAACAATCTATTTCGACATTTTGATTTGCTATTTCCAGGGGCGGTTTAGCTCTTGAAACTCAATGGGAAATGGATGTATTTTATACAGAACGCTCGGCGTTAAGCGAGTAATTGGCGTTAAGCGGGTCGGTTGTCATTGAGCGGGTAGGCTGTTATTACTAAGTGCAGTAAAAAGTGTCATTGCGAGTCTGCCTTTAGCAGACTAAGCAATCTCCTAATATCTTGATAATACTTGATATTGATTAATATCCGCATTCCATCAGATTCCTGGAAATGGCAACTATTTTATGCACGTAGTAATATTTAGTGGATCGGACACACTTGTCCGTCTAATCCCGATCAAAAGGGCGATCGTTAACCGGCTGGCAGAGACGCCCGCTTCATCGCTAAAGAGAGAGTTTAACAAGAGGATTGATTGAAAACAAGACATTTGCGATATGGCTTACTGATCGCAGTTACAGCCATAATCGCCTATCTGGCGCTCGGATATGGCGAGAGATCGTTTGAAGCCTATTGCCCGTTCGGCGGCGCTGAAAGCTTGTGGGGACTGTTCCGCGACGGTCAGTTTTCGTGCGCGACCGGTCCGTTGAATCTGTCGATGTTTGCGGCGATAATCGTACTGGCGGTGGTCGCTAAAAAGACATTCTGCGGATGGATCTGCCCGATCGGTTTTTTAGGCGAGCTGTCTGGGAAACTGAGTCGCAAAGTTACAGGTAAAAAGTTAAAAATCAATCCCAAACTGAACGAATGGCTGAAACTGACTCGTTACCTCGCCCTGTTTTTGGCGCTCTATTTCACATTTAGAACCGGCGAGCTAATCCTGCGCGGTTACGATCCCTTTTAAATCATTTTTTCCGGCTTAGGCCACGGCACGTTGGGGTGGATCAGCATTAGCGTCCTATCGCTGATAATAATCGGTTCATTTATTGTCCCGATGTTTTTCTGCCGCTACCTTTGCCCTTTGGGCGCTACGCTTGATCCGTTCAGCAGAGCCGGCTTAATCAAAGTCGCGCGCGACAAAGAGCTCTGCATCGATTGCGGCAAATGCGAGGCGGCGTGTCCATATGACATAGCTCCGAACTCGATGAATTATGTCAACCGGAGGGACTGCACCAACTGCCTCGAGTGCATCGATTCGTGTCCTGAGAAAGACTGTCTGACGCTAAAAATGAGGGTGCTTTAATGAAAATTCACCGGTTGGCAATACCTATTCTGGCAATTATGACGCTGTTCGGCGGTTATCACCTGCGTCATGCATTCACTAAACCGACTACTGCGGTTAAATTCACTGGATCGGGAAATGCATTGGTCGAATGCAAAGTAGAGGGACTCCGCTGTAAAGGCACGGCAAATTTTTTCACCTCGCTTTTTCAAGGAGTCGAGGGAATTTCGTCGATCGAGACCATCGGATCGGAACACAAAGCCACGATTACTTATAATCCGGTTGTCATATCTAAGCAAAATATCCGTGAAATAATAGAACGGCAAATCCCCCTTCGAGACGGTTCGACCCGGCAGATATTCCGATGCGTAGAAATGACGGAAAGATGAAACTGGAACTGTATCTTCTGATATTTACACCCGTATGAATAACAAGTCACCGTATTGTTTTCGCAATAGACTATGCAAGCGCACTCGCAAATTTCAGAGAACACCAAAAAAACAGGCCTATTTTTACCAGGAATAATCTGAAAAGCATTGCATTTTGTTTTTCTAATTTGTAATATATAAATAATTGATGTTTAATAATTTAACCCATCCGCTATGCGGCATGGCATTTTGCATTGCGAAAGACGGTAAACGAACGAAGGAGAGGCTGAGGGGAACGTATAAAGAGCGGATTTGCTCTTAAGTTATACAACCTGAGATTTTGAGTCGGGAACGGCAGTCAAACGAACAATGGAGAGGAAAAAGTGTCTGCATCAGAACGTATCAAGCGCTGCAGCGAAGAGCTAAAACGCTTAAACCGGATTTTGGTTCGGTTGGATTTTTCGATAGATTTCGGAGGGACGTATTCTTTGCGCCCTTTTTGGGCGTGGGGGAGGTGTTTTGCATTTAATTCTATTTGAGTTCGTAATAAAAATAAAGGTTTTAAAAATGCAGCAAAAGACTATTATTTTAATTTTCATCCTTGCCAACGGATTGTTCGCCCATGATCCGCCGGAGATCATCGGAATGTTAACGAGTCCACAAGATAATTCATATCAATTCGCGACTGATTTCTGCTGGATTGGAGATCAGAATGAAGACGGGTATGATGATTTGTTAGTTGGCGATAATTGTTGGCCAAGCGACAGCCTTAGCGCTGTTTATCTTTATTATGGCGGCGAAGAAATCGATAACAATCCTGACTTTGTTTTCCGACAGTATGAACAAAATCGAATCGTTGGCGAAGCGCCATTTTATTTTGGATATATCCAAGGCGAAGAACATCCGCCATTTTTTGGAGTTAGTTCTTTTATCAGGCAGAGAGGTACGCCTGCCGGAGTCAATTTTCACTCGTTAGGCGACGAATTAAGCAGCCAACCTGATTTTTGGATGTACAGCAATCAAAATTACAGATGGATTCGAGACGGGTATTTAAATCGTCCATGTGATTTCAATGGCGATGGATTCATGGATGTTATTTTTCATCGTGATGATGTAGGACTCCAACTTTTCTATGGCGGTGAAGAATTCGACCATGAAGTCGATTGGACAAAGTGGATTAATGCAACTTATGCTTCTGGATTAGATATTAACGGCGATGGGTATGGAGATATAGTCACTTTTACACGTGAAAATGATACGTTATACTATTCGCTATACCTTGGCGGCAGTACACCCGATACAATTCCCGCAGTTAGAATACGAAAGGAGGATTACCATTTAGGCGCGA
>CAZWOY010000368.1:0-4475 GCA_964635255.1 uncultured bacterium | reverse complement strand
CGCTATTATAATAGGTTAGGAGGTTGTCCGCCTGGCGGACAGACTTTTATTTGGGGGCGCTTAGCTGTGAAATTCGTGGATTTTTCCGGGTGTATCTGCGCGCCGGTTGCAGACGTCCTTGGACGTCGAAGCATTGCAGGCTGTTCAACGACAACTATTTTTCCCACTCAACGACAATTATAATTCCCTTTTTATTGTTAAATTGTTAAATTGTTAAATTGCTCCATTGCTCCATTGCTCCATTGTTAAATTGTTAGGATGTGTTCGGGAGGGTATGCGGGATGCGTGTTGGAAATGTTTAGGGAATTTGGCTGTATGGTAAGCAAGCATGGGCGTGTCGTTCTGGATGCTTTTTGGATTATTATACATCCAAAGCAATCGAGCAGTTATCATCGATAATAATTAATGGAACGAAAAACCCATGCCGGCCGGTTGTTATGCGCTGCGGCGGGCAGGCGGGGACGCCTGCCCTACTGTAACGGAAAGATTATTGTTCGCGTTCCTCGATCTTTCGGTTCTTGATTATGACGCGCTTTTCGGTCTCGCCGGTTGAATTCGGATGCGGAATTAAATGGTCGAGATCGACTTCGCCGACGCCGATTTGAATCCTACCGCCGGTAACCGCCGCCAAAGCGTTGCCGCCGCGGGGCGCTTCGATCGATTCAACGGCGAGCGCCAGTTTCGAGTTGTTTTTTACAATCGAAAACAGAGCGTTCCGCACCTGCGATTTCGATTCGGATTGGGACTTATTACCGGCGTTTGACACAAATATTTGCAAAGTACTGTAATACAAAAACATAGAAAACCTGGTTGTCACCAGGAGTATAGTTAATTTATGTTATATATATCAGATACGATTTACTATATTTTGAATATTTTCTCCTGCGGCAATTTTAATCTTAAGGCTTGTATTGCCCTCCGGGATCCGGCTGAAGGGTGGGTGGATGTGCACAGCTTTATATCATCGATATCCTGGTGAAATAACTTTATCTCACTGAGCAAATCCAAGGCTCGACGCGCCGATTCCCGGCGGAGTGTATTTCCTCGAGCTGAACGCCGGCGGATGGAAGGAGGCGCGGAAGGTTGTTTATTTGCGGCAGGACGCCTACAATAACGACGCAACCGCGATTGCAGCCGATTTTATTGTTTCCGTCCCCGAATCGCAATATAGATCTGTCCCAAAATGAACGGGATCACGCTGAATGAAAAGACAATGAGCCAATCCTTTCCCGTTGGAGCCTGTATCTTCAGGATTTCCGCTGCGGACGGGATATAGACTACGATCGACAGCAAACCGATGCATATCGCTATCGCGCCCCAAACCCAGCGATTGCGGATGATCTCGTTGTCGAATAAGCCGGTGTGGAAATCGCGCATGTTAAATACATGCCACAGACGCGCAAAGGCTAAAGTAAGAAACGAAACGGTCACCGCCTGCGTCTCGTCGTAATCCAGATATTCGTAAGCCGTAAAAAACGACGCCAATACGGTTGCGGCGATCAATGTCCCGTATCCGAAAATCAGCCGCCAATGAAATCCAGTTATTATCGGCTCTTTAGGATCGCGCGGCGGATCTTCCATAATCCGCCTGCCGGCGTCGCCCACCCCCAGCGAAAGTGCGGGAAAAACGTCCAGCACGAAATTGAGAAACAATATCTGCAGGGGCAGGAGCGGCAGCGGAGTTTTCAGAAAAGAAGCTATTCCCACCGCGAATATTTCAGCCATGTTGCCGGAAAGGAGGAAAATTACAAACTTGCGGATGTTCCGGAAGATAATCCTGCCCTGTTCGATTGCCGTTTCAATCGTTCGAAGCCGGTCGTCCTTGAGTATCATATCCGAAGCGTCCTGCGCAACCTGAGTCCCGCGCTTGCCCATCGCCACTCCGATATCGGCTTTCTTCAACGCAGGCGCGTCGTTCACGCCGTCGCCGGTCATAGCCACTATCGCCCCCTTTTCTTGATGCGCGGAGATTAAATCCAGCTTCTGTTCCGGGGTGACGCGGGCGAAAATCGACGAATTGAAGATCTTGTCCTTTGCGGAATCCGTGTTCTCTTTCCGGAGTTCATTCAGTTTTTTCCCGGTGATGGCTTCTTCGTCGTCGTTTTCGACTAAGTTTATCGCGCGGGCGATATTCTGAGCCGTGCCGGGATGGTCGCCGGTTATCATTTTGATCCTGACGCCGGCTTTATGGATAATTTTGATCGTATCCTTAACGTCCGCGCGCGGCGGATCGAGCAATCCCGTCAAACCGAGAAAAGTCATGTTTTTATAGGGTTTCTCATTTTTGTCGTTCGTTTTCTTTTCCGCAATCGCCAAGATGCGCAGCCCTTCTCCGGCTAATCGCTCGTTTTTTTGCTTCCATTCGTCTCGCGCTTTATCGTCGAAGTCTTCCACGCCATCACCGGTCAATATCGAGCTGCAGTTCTCAAGTACCTTTTCGGAGGCTCCCTTGACAGCGACCAGGTATTCGCCGTCCTCTTTATGAAACGCAGCCATCATCTTGGTTTCCGGTTCGAAGGCTTCCTCCCGCGCTTCCGGCAGCTCGCCGGTCAGTTCCTCGCGGCGCATTCCAATCCCCGCTCCAATGCGCAGAAGCGCTGCTTCAAGCGGATCGCCGATTTCGTCGTCTTCCGCTTCTTCCTGAATTTCAGCGTTGTTGCACAGCACGCCGGCTTTGATTATTTCTTTTACTATAGGGACGTCCTCTAATCGATATTCCTCCGCATCTTTGGTGAACTTCAATTCTTCGCCGCCGTTTATCATCTCAAGTTCGATTTTGCCCTGAGAACATTCGATCACTTTGACCGTCATCCGGTTTTCGGTCAGAGTTCCGGTTTTATCGCTGAAAATGTCGGTGGTGGCGCCAAGGATTTCGACCGAAGCGAGGCGGTTGACAAGAGCGTTGCGGCGCGCCATGCGGATCATGCCTCGCGCCAGGGCGATGGTCGCGACTATCGGCAAGCCTTCGGGTACGGCGGCGACCGCGAGAGCTACGCCGCTTTTAAACATCAGGAATGTTTCCTTGCCTCTCAAAATTCCCGCGAGCGTGACCGCCGCTGTGACCGCCAGTGTGATCCAGACGAGCTTCCGCCCCAGCTTGTCCAGACGTTTTTCGAGCGGCGTCGTCTCGCTCTCGGCTTCCTGCGTCATCTCGGATATTTTGCCAATTTCCGTGAACATGCCGGTGGCGGTTATCACGGCAAATCCCGATCCTCGCGTAATCGAAGAACCTGAAAAAAGCATGTTTTTCCTGTCGGCAAGCTGCGCATCGGCGTCCAGCGGAGCCGTATCCTTGGCGACGGGAACCGATTCGCCGGTCAGCGCGGATTCATTGACCTGCAGTTTGGAAGCTTCGATTATGCGCATGTCGGCGGCGACGATATCGCCGCTTTCGATAGCAACTATATCGCCCGGCACAAGCTCGACCGACGAAACCGAGGCGGTCTTGCCCTCGCGGATGACGGCTGCGGTAACTTTGCTGATTTTCCGCAGCGCTTCCATCGCCCGGACGGCTTTAAGTTCGATGAAAAAGCCGATGAATCCATTGAGCAGGATCGCCACCGAAATCGCCGAGCCGTCGACGATCTCGCCCAGCGCAAAGGACAGAGCTGACGCGGCGGCTAACAGGATGATGATGAGGCTTTTGAATTGGTCGAGCAGGATCAGCCAGGCGCTTTTGGTTTCTTTCTCCTTTAATATGTTTCGACCGTATTTCTTACGCTTAATCGAAACATCCTTCCGCGACAATCCGCGTTCAGGATCGACGTTAATTTCTTCTAAAACCTCGTCAACTTCGAGTTTCCAAGGTTCTTTTATGATTCGAAAACCTTCGGAGCTTTCCATAAAGCGTTTTCTATTTAGTACGGATTTAAAAGGAAAGAATTCACCGCAGAGAACACAGAGAATTATCGACGCCGACGAACCGGCGTTATGGAAATGAAAAGTAGGTCGAACACTCTTGTTCACAATTCCACCCAATTCCAGTCATTCCAGCTTTCGCTGGAATGACTGCGTACGAAACGTTATTTTCCCAGTAATTGCTCATGTAGCGAGCTTCGCCACGCATTATGAAAATGGCTGGTATAATAACATTGAGTGCGCGCTTCAGCGCGCATGAGGCGCCCGGTACGCGCTGAAGCGCGCACTCAATGCGATAATTCTGGGCGTCAGGCGTCCTCGCCTGACGTCATAAGCGCCCTAAAAACAATAGCAATCTGTCAGGTGGGGACGCCTGACAGGCACTCTCTTTGTATTGACAGACACTCTCTTAACTTCTCTGGTAGGGCAGGCGTCTCTGCCTGCCTTCTCGACCTTGCAGGATCGCATTGGCAGGCAGGGACGCCTGCCCTACCGGTAGAATTTTTTTATTCTCCCAGTAGTTGCTCATGAAGCGAGCTTCGCCACGCAACAGGAAAATGGTTGGTTTAATCACATTGAGTGCGCGCTTCAGCGCGCATGAGGCGCCCGGTACGCGC
>CAZWOY010000367.1:0-4489 GCA_964635255.1 uncultured bacterium | reverse complement strand
AGGAAATCAGGAGCGTTGACAGAATCAGAATGAGGGTCGTCTTTGAAATTTTCATCGCCCTCTCCTTTATGTTTAGTTAGAAATTTATTAGATGCGAATGTATAAGGTATTGTAATATATATGTATATTTGATTAATTAATCAATGAATGAATGAATATAATAATATTTTGAACTCGTTCCCACGCTCCAGCGTGGGAACGAGTTCAAGTATGCATTCCCACGCAGGAGCGTGGGAACGAGTCGAAGAAGGCAGGCAGGGAAGAAGGCAGGCGGGGACGCCGGCCCTACCAGGATTATTTTTCATGATGAATTTTTTTGCCTTTCCACCAAAATCGTAACCGGTCCCTCGTTCACCAGTCCGATCTCCATCTTCGCTCCAAATACGCCTTTCTTAACCGATACCCCTTCGGCTTCAAGCAATTCGCAAAACTTTTCGTAAAACGGTTCGGCTTTTTCCGGCGGGGCGGCTTCCAGGAAGGCGGGGCGGCGGCCCTTGCGGACGTCGGCGTGGAGGGTAAATTGAGATACGACCAGAACCTCGCCGCCTACGCCGGCGAGTGACAGGTTCATCTTGTCCTGTTCGTCCTCGAAAATCCTTAATCCGGCGATCTTTTTCGCCGACCATTCCAGTGCTTCGATTTCATCATCCCGCGCGATGCCGAGTAAGACCAGAAATCCCCTGCCAATGGCGCTGACAGTTTTCCCATCGACTTTGACGCTCGCTTGGGAAACGCGCTGCAGCACCGCTCTCAATTTAATCGCTCCAGATTACTGATTGTTAAATCCTATATGAACCGCCTCTTTGCCCAATATCTCCGATAGACGCTTCAATAATCCATTGCCGGTTCGGACTGCAAAGCTTCCGGCTCGCAGCGTTCTTACGGTTCCGTTGCCGACGGCTATGGCAATGTAAATAGGAACCTGCCCCTCATACTCGGTAAATATCGATTCTAATTTGCTTAACAACCGTTCGTTGATCTGTTCTTTATCTACTTTAATATGGAGTGAATTTCCCCATTTTTCAGCGGCTTCTTCAAGCGGGATGGCGGATTCCATCCAGATTTTAGCTTCTTCATCGCTTTTACGTGAAATCTTGCCATTTATCGCCAATAGTTGGTCTTCGAACAAAATATCAGGGTGGTTGGCATAGACTTTAGGGAACGCCACGCACTCTATCGCCCCTGTCTGATCTTCGACGACCATCACCGCCATTTTATGACCGCTTTGAGTGGTTCTCACTTTCACCGACGTCGCCACGCAGCAACTTCTGATTCTTGCGCCGTCCTTGAATTCTTCCTTATCACCTATATTATGAGTCGATATTCCCTTAACTTCGCGCGAGTATTGCTCCAATGGATGGCTTGAAATGTAATAGCCCAACATAGTTTTCTCGCGAGACTGCAGTTCGGACACCGGCCATTCATCGACCTCTTTCAGATCCGGCGGCGGGATATGAACGGCGGGATCGACGCCCACGCCGCCGAACAGCGTCGTCTGACCGCGTTCGCGCTCTTCATGTATCGCCTGCGCATACGCCATGGCGCTCTGCAGCGAGACGAAGAGCGACGCCCGGTTGCAGCCCATCGCGTCGAACGCGCCCGCGTCTATCAGACTCTCGCAAACCCGCCGGTTGACTTTTCCGAGATCCACGCTGGTGAGGAAGTCGTGAAAATTCTTAAAGCGTTTATGTTCTTTCTTTGCCTCGACGATGGCTTTGACAGCCGCGTCTCCGACGTTTTTAATGGCGGACAGTCCGAACCTGACGCCTTCGCCGGTGGCGACGAATCCGAATTCACTCTCATTGATGTCCGGCGGCAGCACGGAAATGCCTCGCGCTTTGCACTCGGCTAAGAGCTTCATAACCATGCTCGGATTGCGCCGCCTCACGGTTAAGCACGAAGCCAGATAATCGGCGGGATAGTGCGTTTTTAAATAGGCGCACTGATAGGCGATCAGACCGTAGCCGGCTGCATGGGCTTTCACGAAGCCGTATTTGGCGAATTCTTTGCAGTCTTCCCAGGTTTTTAAGCCTATTTCTTTGTCGATGTTGTTCTGAACGGCTCCTTCCAGGAATTCGGGCTTCAGTTTTTCCATCACATCGACTTTCTTTTTGCCCATCGCTTTGCGCAGAATGTCGGCTTTGCCTAACGTAAATCCGGCTAAATCAGTGGCGACGCGCATAACCTGCTCCTGGTAAATGATTACGCCGTAGGTCTCTTTCAGGATTCGCTCAAGCTTTTCATGCAGGTATTTGGGCTGTTTTTTGCCGTGCTGGCAGGCAATATATTCCGGAATGTTATCCATCGGACCCGGCCGGTAAAGAGCCGCCATAGCCATAATATCTTCGATGCGCTGCGGCTTTAATTTGGCTAGGTTTTCCCTCATGCCGCGGGATTCAAACTGGAACACGCCGATGGTCGCGCCTTCGCCAAACAGCTTGAATGTGTCGTAATCGTCGAGCGGGAGATTGTTCAGGTCGATTTCGACGCCGCGTTTTTTCAGCGATTTAACCGTCCGGTCAAGTTCGCTCAGCGTCTGCAGCCCCAGGAAATCCATTTTCAGAAGTCCGAGCCGGTCCACCCAATTCATGTCGAACTGAGTGTATTCCTCCCCCTCGCCCGCCATTTTATAAACGGGAATAAATTCGACGGTCTTGCCCGGGCAAATAACCACTCCGGCGGCGTGCGTTCCAGAATGGCGCACCAGGCCTTCGATAATGAGGGCGTTCTCCCAGACTTCCTGATAACGCGGATCGGAATCGATTAATTTTTTCAGTTCCGGCACTTCCTCGTAAGATTTCTTTAGCTTTACCTTGGGACCTTCGGGAATAAGCCGGGCGATTTTGTCGGACTCGCCGTACGGGAGTGATAATGTGCGCGCGACGTCCCGAACCGCCGATTTTGCCGCCATCTTGCCGAAGGTCGTGATCCGGCAGACGCTGTCGTCGCCATATTTATCGCGAACATACTGAATCACCTCTTCGCGTCGTTCATCTGAGAAGTCGATGTCGATATCGGGCGGGCTGACTCGCTCGGGATTGAGAAAACGCTCGAAAATCAAGCCAAATCGGGTGGGATCGAGATTGGTAATGCCAAGACAGTAGGAAACCGTGCATCCCGCCGCCGAACCTCGGCCCGGACCGACGGGAATCCCCCGCTCTTTCGCCCATCGAACAAAGTCCCAGACAATAAGGAAATAATTCGAGAACCCCGTTTTAGCGATAACTTCCAATTCGTTCTCAACGCGCTTGACAGCTTCTTCAGGCGGATTATCGCCATAGCGCTGTTTAAAGCCTTCATAGGTCAGCTTTTTCAGATAGCCGCCGGCGTCCAGATCTTCGCCGGCGGGGATATCGAACACCGGGTAATGCTGTTCGTCTAATTTTATTTCAATATTGCATTTTTCGGCGACTTCGAGCGTGTTCTCGATTGCTTCGGGATAATCGTGAAAGAGCTCAGCCATCTGATCGGGAGTCTTAAAATAAAACTCGTCATTCTCGAATCGCAGCCGTTTTTGATCGATGACTTTGGATTGAGTGCCGATGCACAACAGGATATCGTGCGCTTTGGCGTGTTCCTTTTTTAAATAATGGGCGTCGTTCGTCGCAACCAGCTTGATTCCAAATTCTTCCGCGAATTGGGCGATATGCGGTATAGTTTTATCCTGAGCCGGTATCCCGTGCCGCATTATTTCCAGATAGTAATCGTCGCCGAACAGGTCGTGATAAAACTTGATAGCTTCGCGCGCAACGTCAAGATTGCCGTCAATAATCAACTGCGGGATTTCGCCTTTGATGCAGCCGGACATGCAAATCAAGCCTTCAGTATGTTCCATCAGCAAATCCTTATCAATGCGCGGTTTATAGTAAAACCCCGTTGTATAGGATTCGCTGGTTAGTTTGGACAGATTCTTATAGCCGGTGTAGTTCTTAGCCAGCAAGACGAGGTGGTAGCGTTGCTCGCCTCCTTTAGACGCCTTTTTATCGAACCTCGAATTTGCCGCCACATAGACCTCGACGCCGATAATGGGCTTTATGCCGGCGTCTTTGGCTTTAGTGTAAAATTCCAGCAGCCCGAACAGATTCCCATGGTCGGTCAGCGCCACCGCCGGCGAACCTTGACCCACCGCCGCCTCGACCAGCTTAGGAATCCTGCAGGCTCCGTCCAACAGGCTGTAATCGGAATGGTTGTGTAAATGAACGAACATTGAGCGGATTGTTTTTCAGTTTAAAATTTCAAATAGATTCTATTATAAATAACTAAATCAAATCCAACTGTCAAACGAGTTTGAAATTACATCGGCGGGATGTTTATTTATAGGGGAGTTTAATCTTAACGTGTTTTTTGGTATTTAATTATCTTTGCAGATAACAAATTCTTAGCCTACCGGATCCGGAATTTTGTTTCGCTGGAATGAAATAGCTGGTATTATCGCATTGAGTGCGCGCTTCAGCGCGCATGAGGCGTCCAGTACGCGCTGAAGCGCGCA
>CAZWOY010000366.1:0-4491 GCA_964635255.1 uncultured bacterium | reverse complement strand
TCCAACGCAGTCATTCCAGCGAAAGCTGGAATCCATGAAGCCCTTGCACCAACGCTAAAGAAAGATGGATTCCAGCTTTCGCTGGAATGACTGCCCTGGGGCAAAATACTGCGCTTGGGCAAAATGGCGAACAAATGACTGCCCTGGGGTAAAATGTCGAACAAGAGTGTTCGACCTACTATTTGTACATTAACGGTTGTTTTCAGAAATTGCCTTCAAAACCCGTTCCGGCGTCACCGGCAGCCGGTCGATTTTTATTCCTAACGCATCCGAAACAGCGTTCGCCACCGCCGCCGCGGTCGGGATCAGCGGGGCTTCGCCCACTCCCTTCGCGCCGTAAGGCCCTACCGGATCGATGGTTTCCACCGGATAGAAATGGATGTTGGGAACGTCGGTCGCCGTCGGCAGCTTGTAGTCGTGGAAGCTCGGATTGAGGACGCAGCCTTTATCGACGATCAACTCTTCCATCAAAGCGTAGCCCAGCCCCATAACGACGCCGCCCTCTATCTGACCGGCTAAGCCCAGTGGATTGAGGACTTTCCCGACGTCCTGCGCGACGTGAACGTCCAGGACTTTGACATTGCCCGTATAAGTATCGACTTCCACCTCGACCGCTTGCGCCGCGAAAGCGTAGGTGTCGGAAACGTTGCCCTTGTATTCCTTATCTTGAAACTCGCTGCCCGGCTCGTAATAGTAGGAAACCTGGCAGAGTTCGTTGGGCGGCTTGAAATGAATCTCGCGGACGATTTTGCCGATTTTTGCGGATTCGCCCGTTTTTGCGGATTTAATCAATCCATCCTCATAGACAAGATCATCGACGGTCGTTTTCAGGAATTCGGCGGCTTTCTTATCCAGCTTTTCTTTGAGCAGCTTAACCGCGCCCAACAGAGAATTTCCGGCTACAAAGCTGGTTCGCGATGCGTGAACGCCGACGTCCCAAGGCTTGACGTCGGTGTCGGTGTTAATGACCTTAATGTTTTTCATCGGGATTCCAAGCTCTTCGGACGCCATCATCGCCAGCACGGTTTCCGAACCTTGTCCGATTTCACTGGATCCGGTGATAATCGTGAGCTTGCCGAAATCATCGAGTTTCAACTCTGTGCCGCAGCCGTCGGAAGGGTAAATTTTCGCGCCGCCGCCGACGTGCAGCATCGACGCGTAGCCGGTTCCGCGCTTAAACCGCTGTAGATCGGAAGGCGGGCGCCGGTCTTTGTTAACTTTCTCGATAACCGTCTCAAGCGCTTCGGAATGACCGCAGCTTATGAAATTGAGTCTCTGTCCGGTGACTTCGTCCTTGTAGTTGGCGTTTTTCAGACGAATTTCCTTTTTGTCCATACCCAGTTTTTCGGCGATCAGGTCGATAGTGCGCTCGACCGCGAATGTCGCCTGTGGATTGCCGTAGCCTCGAAACGATCCGGCGTAAACGTTGTTCGTGTAAACGGCGGTGGCGTTGAAGACGCATGCCGGAACCTGATACATGGACGAAAACGTCTGCATCATCACAAACGGCGTCGTCGCTCCCCAGGAGGTATATGCGCCATTGTCCATTATTATGTCGGTATGACGGAACGTGAATCGGCCCTCGGCGTCCGCGCCGAACTCCACGTCGATAACCATCGGCTGGCGCGTAGGGGAAGCGATAAACTCCTCCTCGCGGTCGAATGCGATCTGAACCGGTCGTCCGGTCTTCATCGAGAGCAGCGCGCAGATCGGTTCGTAAGGATACATATCGAGTTTGCTGCCAAAACCTCCGCCGATGACGGTCTGAATAACTCTTATGTCGGACGGCTGCATATTCAGCACTCTCGCCATATCGCGCTGGTAGAGAAACGGAACCTGCGTCACGCTGTAGAGCGTCAACCGTTGTTCAACCTTCGAATAATCCGCCGTGATCGCGCAGGGGGCTAAACAGCAATGCGTCATCCTCGGCAGATGGTAGCGCTGTTTTACGATGCACGCGCTTTTTTCTCTCAGTTCCTGCAAGTTGCCATGCGCATAATGGAAGTCGTGGGAAATGTTTTTATTCTCTTTGTGCCTGGAAAATTCGTTAACCTGCAGCGCATCGGGTTTCAAAGCTTCAAACGGATCGAAGACTCCGGCTTTAACGTTATATTCGACCTCGATAAGCTTTAGCGCTTCCCTTGCAATTTCCGGCGTTTCGGCGGCGACGGCGGCGATTTCATCGCGGATGCAGTTGACCGAGCTTTTTTTCAGAGCCGGATTATCGCGTTTGTAGCTGATGTTGTTCGCCTGCACGTCATTCGCGGTAATCACATCGACAACTCCGGGAAGCGCAAGAGCTTTGGATTTATCGATGGAGACAATGTCCGCACAGGGATACTTTGCGCGAAGAATAGCTCCATACAGCATATTGGGCAGAAGGACGTCCTGTCCGTAAACCGCTTCTCCGGTAACTCTGATTCCGGCGTCTAACTTGGGCGTCGGTTTGCCGATTACTCTAAAATCTTTACTCATTTGTCACCCTTGAATAGCGATTCGGCGGCGTCGATAATCTTGACGTATCCGGTGCAGCGGCAGAGATTGCCTTCGAGATTCTTCCGGATTTCTTCGCGGTCCGGTTTTTTACCTTCTTTCTCGCAATGATGCTGGAACGACTTTAGCGCCATAATCATCCCTGGCGTGCAGAAGCCGCATTGCACCGCTCCATGTTCGACGATCGCCTCTTGAACCTCGTCGAGCGCGGCGTTGGGGTCGTCCGTCAATCCCTCGATTGTGGTCACTTCCCTGCCGTCGATGTTTATCGCGAGATAGAGGCACGAGTTGACCGCCTCCCCATCAATCAGCACGGCGCACGCCCCGCATTCCCCTTCGAGGCACCCCGGCTTGGTTCCTTTCAAGCCTAATTTTTCACGGATCAAATCGATCAGCGGCATGGAGGACGGAATAGTCAGCTCCTTGCGCTTTCCGTTGATTGTGAAAGAGATGTTTGTTTGTTGAGCCATTAAGATTCTATTTCTGTTTTCCGCTTCACGAGTTTTGGCGGAAACGAAACCACGTTTCTTTTGTTTTTCGACTGTTTTGCCTTCAAATCGCGACAAATCGCGTCAAGATCGTAATTGAACTTTTTAGCGTACTCGTCGCGGGCTTTTCGGACTTCTTCTATGATTGGATCTTTGTACATGGATTAAAACTCCAAAAATTCATAGGGGGTGCAAATTACCGGCGTTTGATAGCCGAAATTATCACAAATTGTTTCTATCCTTTGACGAAGAAAAGCGTTAGCAATATGCTTGCAGTTCCAGGTTAAAAGATAGTCCATTCCATGTAGTTCCCACCAATTGCGCGTTATCTCTTGATTAGCGGCGGCAACAAGCATCTGACTTCTCCAAGCAGTCAAATAGCTTATGACGGTTGTTTCGAGATAAATCTTTGGTTTCATGCTAATTCCTCAAGAATGCGATGCTAATCTGTTCTATCGACAAATGGAGTTCATCGCTATCTACTATCCCAACCAGATCGCTCTGCCGTTTTTTCTGATCTTTTAGCCGCCCGCATTATCTACCAAAAGTCCTTTCATCACTATTTATCCAATTTAAGATCAAGTTAACACTTAAGCAACACACGCGCATCCTGTTAATCCTGTATATCCTTGTTAGTTCTTTTTCCCGCCCCAAGCCGGAACGCCGTTAAAGTCTCATCCCGATACTTTTTTTTAGCCGTATTTTCGACAGCCCGCTCGATCACGTCCGCTGAAAGCGGGAAACCTTCAAGATTGCAGGCTTTCCCCAAGACATAGACATTCCTGTTTATTGGGCTTAAGGCTTGGTCATAATCTTTATTGACCAAGACCTGTTCGATGTGCTTTTCAAGATAGGCTGCAAACTCATCGACGTCGGGATAAGGCGTCTTGCCGGCGCTGACGGTGTGCGGATATATTCGGTTGTCGTCGATGACCACTCTGCTGCCGCGATGGAGATAGCCGATGCAGCGGATGGCTTCGATAGGCTCAAGCCCCAAAAGGTAGTCCGCGCCGGCTTCCTCGACAATGCCGCACGTATGCTCGCCGAACGTAATTCCCGATATGACCGACCCGCGCCGCTGAGAAAGCCCGTGGATCTCGCTCGCCGCTATCGGAATATCCGCCAGCAGCGCCGCTTCAGCGATCACGTTGGTCAGAAAAACCACCCCCATGCCGCCGACGCCGGCGACCATCATTTTTTTTGGCAGATGCATAGTTTACTGTTTTTTTTAACAAGGATCTACAGGATGAACAGGATATCTTCTGATATTATACTACGTGCATGAAAAAGTGTCATTGCGAGTCTGCCTTTAGCAGACTAAGCAATCTGCTAACATCTTGACAATGCCGGTATTGCTCTAATGTTAGCAAAACAACTGATCTCCCAAAAGATAAAACTATTTTATGCGCTTATTAATAATCCCGTATATAAGACGGTTCGAAAACTGGGATTAATGAGCTTGCAGACGCCCCCGTCTGCAAGTTGAAGCCTGCAGGAGCTTGCAGACGCC
>CAZWOY010000365.1:0-4500 GCA_964635255.1 uncultured bacterium | reverse complement strand
AATGTCGAACAAGAGTGTTCGAGCTACTGATATAACAATCCTACTCGAAGCGAACCGCGGTTCCGCTTGCGCAGACCATCAACATGGATCCACCCGCCTGTATGGACTCAAAATCCAGATCGACGCCGACAACCGCATTGCACCCTAATCGTTCGGCTTCCTGCGCCATTTCGTTCAATGCGATTTCTTTGGCGCGCTTTAACTCGCGCTCGTAAGCCGCCGATCTGCCGCCAACGATGTCGCGGATGCCTGCGAAGATATCCTTGAACACATTAGCGCCCATAATAGCTTCACCGCTCACCAAACCGCGGTATTCTACTATCTTCTTACCCTCGATGTTAGGGGTGGTTGAAATCAACAAACTAAAACCCTCCACAATAATGGTTTGTTTTTTTGAATAAAGTTATTTCCGTTTCATTCAAAGATCAAGCGTAGATCGATATTTCCGCGCGTTCGGATTCATAATTGAGCAATATAGCTCAAGCGAATTATCGATTCAGTGAAATCAGACTCATATATTATTGTTTTCCTGCAATGTAATAACTGTTTTTGATTAATTTTCCGCCAAACTGACTACAACCTGTTTTGAACTTGCGAAAAGATTGTGAAATATATATCTTATGCAGAAATTTTCAATTGCAACGGATAGTTAAGATTTTGAGTGGTACGAATATTGCCTTTGTATCACTTTTAACGGTTTTGAATTTGTATGAGGTTTTTACTCTGCAAATTTGAAACGATACCCGTTTTCGGAAATACGTCAGGAGGCGTTGTGTCGTTTGCGCCTGTATTAATATTCTTTTTAGCCGGGATGGGCGTTGTAGCGGCTGCGCTGATTGCAGCCTGGGTTGTCGCGCCGCACCGGCCTGATCCTAAAAAAAATTCCACTTACGAATGCGGCGAAGAGCCTGTCGGTCATCCGTGGGTTCGGTTCAATACGCGTTTTTATGTGGTGGCTTTGATATTCCTTGTTTTCGATGTTGAAGTCCTGTTTCTTTATCCCTGGGCTTTAAATTTAAGAAAATTAGGACTATTTGCCTGGATCGATATGGCGATTTTCATCGTCATTCTCATCGTGGGTTTGGCTTATGTCTGGGGCAAAGGCGACCTCGACTGGGTGCGTCCTATCGGATCGTCCCGCGGCGGAATCGGCGGTGGATACGGAGGAACCAAATGAGCTTGATCGAAGGAAGATTTGCGCCGAATATTATTGTCACTTCAGTCGATAAAGTCTTAAACTGGGGGCGCGCCAAATCGATTTGGCCGCTGACGTTCGGTCTCGCCTGCTGCGCTATCGAAATGATGGCGACCAACGCATCGAGATTCGACCTCGACCGCTTTGGAATCTTCCCCCGTCCGACGCCGCGTCAAAGCGACTGCCTGCTGGTTTCCGGCACGGTAACGGCTAAGATGGGCGAAAGACTAAGAACCTTGTACGATCAAATGGCTGAACCAAGGTACGTAATCTCGATGGGTTCCTGCGCTAATTCAGGCGGTCCCTACTGGGAACACGGTTATCACGTGATTAAAGGCGTCGATCAAATTATTCCGGTGGACGTCTATATTCCGGGATGCCCTCCTCGTCCGGAAGCTTTGATCGACGGCTACTTGAAGCTACAGGAGCTGATAATGAAAGAAACAATCGCAAAAAAAGAAGCCTGATTGCCGGAGCCCATTCATGACAATACTAGAAATATACGAACGTTTAAAACAGGAATTCCCCGACGTCGAATTTGCGCTCGAAGAAATTCATCCGGATCCGGTCATCCGCGTTCCGGCGCCGGAGATTGAAAAAGTCGCCAAATTTCTTTGCGACAGTGAAGAATGCAGGTTCGATTCGCTGATGTGCTTAACCGGCGTCGAAACCAAGGAAGAGTTTCAGGTCGTTTACAGCCTCTACTCGATGAAACTTCATCATAGTGTCACAATTCGGTGTGCGAATTCATTAGAAGAAGGACTTTCGGTTCCCACCGTTTCACGTGTCTGGGAAACGGCGGAATGGCATGAACGCGAAGCTTATGATTTCTTCGGAATCGAATTTATCGATCATCCCGATCCGCGCCGGATTCTACTTCCGGATGATTGGGAAGGGCATCCGCTGCGCAAAAACTATGAGGCGCAGAAAGAATGGCACGGAATTCCGCTGACCAGTCCGGATCATAAAAGCATAAACGATTAGGATGGAACAGTGAACGAGTTAAGAGAACTTGATATACCTGCAGGCGCAAGCCGGGAAACAATCTCCAGACTGATTTCGGATTTCGAGGACGTTCACGGCGAGCGGATGATCGTCCAGATGGGGCCTCAACACCCCGCCACCCACGGCGTGCTCCGCGTCGAACTCGAAACCGACGGGGAGATGATCGTCAAGGCAACTCCGCACATCGGTTATCTGCACAGATGTTTCGAGAAAATTTGTGAAAACGTCACCTGGCCTCAAGTAGTTCCCTATACGGATCGATTGGATTACTGTTCATCGATGAATAATAATCTTGGATACGTTTTAGCTTGTGAGAAATTATTCGGAATCGAAGTTTCAGAGCGTGTGCAAACTATCCGCGTTCTGGTTGCGGAGATGAACCGCCTGGCGAGTCATTTTATAGCTATCGGAACCTACGGGCTGGACATTGGCGCCTGGACGCCGTTTCTCTACCTTATTCAAGAACGCGAACACATTCTCGATCTGTTCGATAAGCTCTGCGGCGGAAGGCTGCTGCTGAACTATATCTGGGTCGGTGGACTTTCCCACGATCTTCCCGAAGGCTGGCTTGACGGAGTGCGCGATTTTCTGAAATATATGGAAGGCAAGATCGAAGAGGTCAACAGCCTGCTTTCATACAATAAGATTTTTATAGAACGGCTTGCCAATGTCGCCGTAATAGACGCTGAAACTTGCATAAAATTCGGTTTGACCGGACCAAACCTCCGCGGAGCCGGCGTCAATTGGGATATCAGAAAAAATGAGCCCTACAGCGGTTATGAGACTTACGATTTCGACGTCCCCATCGGCAAAGGCGAAGCCGGCTGCGTAGGCGATTGCTGGGACAGGTACATGGTACGGATCAACGAATGCTTTCAGTCGCTGCGCATAATCGAACAGGCTGTGGAACGCTTGGAGAAAATGGAACGCGACGACGTGCGCGCGGCTATTCCAAGAACGTTCAATAAAGTTCCCGCCGGTGAAATTTATTTCAGAACCGAACATTCGAAAGGCGAACTTGGGTTCTATTTAGTCTCCATCGGCAAAGGCAAACCGTGGCGGATTAAATGTCGCGCTCCATCGTTCAGTTCGCTGTGCGTTATCCCGCAGGTAGGTCCTGGACTGCTAATCGCCGATATGGTCGCTCTTATCGGTTCAATCGATATAGTTTTAGGCGAGGTCGATCGATGAGTTGGGTCGAATTAATTTTAGCTTTAGTTTTTGTCGCAGGCATTATCGGTTTTATTTCGGTCTTTGCGCTGTTTGCTATTTACACCGAACGTAAAATTTCCGCTCACGTTCAGGACCGGCTCGGTCCGATGGAAACCGGCAAGTGGCACGGTTGGGCGCAAACTATCGCCGATATGCTTAAGTTGCTGCAGAAAGAAGACATTGTTCCGGACGCCGCTGACAAGCCTCTGTTTAAGCTGGCTCCGTTCATTGTGCTGTCGTCTTCGATTGCGGCGTTTGTGGCGCTGCCGTTCGGCGCGCATCTCATCGGAACCGATTTGAATATCGGCATCTACTATTTAATCGCGGTCTCTTCGCTGGAGGTAGCCGGCATCCTCATGGCGGGATGGGCTTCGAACAACAAGTGGGCGTTATTCGGCGGCATGAGATCGGCTTCGCAGATGATAAGTTTCGAGATTCCGGTCGGGTTGGCGCTGTTAGTGCCGGTTTTAATCGTAGGCAGTCTTTCGACTCAAGCTCACGTCGCAGCGCAGGCGGGAGGATTCTGGAACTGGGGAATCTTTTCTCATCTGCCTTTTGCGATTATCGCGTTTGTGATTTATTTCTGGGCGAGTCTGGCTGAAGTCAACCGCGTTCCATTCGACCTGCCGGAAGGCGAGTCGGAATTGGTCGCCGGCTTTAACGTCGAATATTCCGGAATGCGCTTCGGCATGTTTTTCCTGGCTGAATTCGCGAACATGTTTTTCGTCTCCGCCGTCGCGGTTACGGTTTTCTTAGGCGGCTGGCAAGCGCCGTTCACATTCTTGGACGTCAGCGCAGAAAAAAGCGTAATCCTGCACAACGTCGTCGGATTTTTCTGGTTCGCATCGAAATCGATCCTGCTGGTATTCGTTCAGCAATGGATCAGGTGGACGCTGCCCAGACTGCGAGTCGATCAGCTTATGCACGTTTGCTGGAAAATATTTCTGCCGTTTTCGTTTGCGAATGTATTGTTAGTCTCATTGTGGATCATACTTAAGTAGTCAGAAAAATTTCAAAGCGGCGCGAACACTATTACCATGTGTAATAAATAGTGTACATATTACAAACTCGTTCCCACGCTCCGGCGT
>CAZWOY010000364.1:0-4502 GCA_964635255.1 uncultured bacterium | reverse complement strand
TAGTGAGAGCTTGCAGACGCCCTCGTCTAGTGAGAGCTTGCAGACGCCCTCGTCTGCAAGTCCCCGCGGAAAGCAAGCTGAACCGCATTTACATAACAATATGAGCGCCGTAAAGTACATATTCGCCATCCTGTGTTGCTTAACCGCCGCGAGTTTCGGCAGAACAGACTCCCGGATCGAACCGACGGATAAAACCTGGCTGTTCCTGAAAACCGAGAATCTCTCCAGCGCAGAATTCAGGGAGAGAGCTCGGGAAACCGCTTCCACTTTATCGGATCGATCCTTGAAACGACGGCTGAAAGTCATCCCAAATACTCCTCCCGTCAGGCGGTGCGATATGCTCCCCGGTAAAAGCAAAATCGATGCAATTGAAGAGGCAGGTTGCGAGATCGTTCGAATCGCAAGATATATCAACGCGGTAAGCGTTCGCGGATCGCAAAATGCATTAAACCGCGCCGGACAATTGCCGTTTATTAAAAGCCATAGACCGGTGTATGCCGTCTATCGCGAGAAAGAACCGGATTATGTTCAGCCGGACGCGCCGGGTAATCGTTTATGCGACAGGAGCGACTACGGCCAATCCTGGGATCAGCTCGCTATGATCAACGTTCCGGCTGTTCACGATTCCGGCCGCTTCGGGGAAAATGTTATCATCGGCGTACAGGACACCGGATTCGACAACCTCCGGCACAACTGCTTCGCCTATTTAAATGTCCTGGCAGCGTATGATTTCGTCAACGACGATCCGAATGTGGGAAACGAAAATGACTATGGCAGCGGCAGTCATGGAACGCGCGTTTTATCGGTGATAGCCGGCCTCGATTCGGGAGCCTTTATCGGAGTGGCGCCTAAGGCGGATTATGTCTTGACCAAGACGGAGAACACAGCCTGGGAGCGACCGGTTGAAGAGGACGACTGGATTGCGGGGTTGTGGTTTCACGATTCATGCGGGACGGACGTCCTGAATTCGTCGCTCTCATACACCGATTGGTACGAATATGAGGATTTAGACGGGGAGACGGCTATAACCTCGATAGCCGCAGATTCCGCAGTCGGAGCGGGAATGGTCATTGTCAATTCAGCGGGCAATGCCGGCAGGAATGGCTATCCTTTAAACAAAATTGGCGCGCCCGCCGACGCCCGGCTGGTAATAACCGCCGGCGGGGTTGAACCGAACGGCGAGTATTGGTCGGCGTCGAGCCATGGTCCAACGTACGACGGCAGGATAAAACCGGACGCTGCCGCTCAAGCGTCCGCCGTCTTCACCGCCAACAACTTCTTCGATTCCGGCTACCTTCCCCGTTCCGGCACCTCTTTTTCAAGCCCGTTAATCGCCGGAGTCGCGGCGCTGATGTTGGAAGCCAATCCTAAATTAACTCCCATGCAGGCAATGACAATCCTCCGCGAAACCTCAAGCCGGGCAGGCAATCCCGATACGCTGCTGGGGTATGGGATACCGGACGCCCGCGCCGCCGTCGAGCGATCAAAACGGCAGTCGGTATGGCGCAATCGTTTAACCTCGCCGCCTGTAAACGGATCGATTATTGCTTATCCCAATCCGTTTAATAGCTCTACGATGATAAGCTATAACGCCCCTTCACCGGGATCATATTCCGTTTTTATCTGCGACTTATTGGGAAAGCCAGTAGAGTTTAATACAAATAATCAAACATATTCATCAGGAATCCAATCTTTTCTCTGGACGCCTGAAAGTATCCCTGCTGGTTCATATTTAATTAAAATTAAGAACGACCGAATTATCCAAACTAAAAAAGTTGTCTTTGTACCTTAACTATTGCATTTCTAAAGTAACCACTTCCACCGCCCGAACCGGCTCCACCGGACATTTCGCAACGCATATCCCGCAGCCGATGCAAAGTTCCTCGTCGATCTTTGGTTGTTTTACGGATTTTAAGCCGCCGTTTTCATCGGTGAATTCTTTCTCTGTAAAATAGATCGCTTTTTGCGGCGTGGGGCAGTGTTCTTCGCAGACCAGGCAGATTTGACGTTCCTTGTACGGAACGCAGAGGTCCTCGATGATGACGGCTTTGCCGATTTTTAAGACCTGTTTGCTTTTCAAGCTCGATTTTTCAATAGCGCCTGTAGGGCAGATCTCGCCGCAGAGATTGCAGTTGTACTCGCAGTAGCCGTCGTAAAACTCTGCCTTCGGCGTCCAGAATCCTAACCAGCCGCTATCGAAATATGACTGAGTCAGACACCTGCCGGTAGTTGAGCATATCCGGATACACTCATCGCAGCGGATGCAGAGATTCAGGAATTCATCCTCATCCCGCGCGCCGGGAGGGCGGATCAGCCGGGGATTGCCGCCGCTGCTCGGAAATAGTTTTCCAGCCAGCAGCAGCAGGACTCCCGCTGAAGAGACAACCACAAAATCCCGCCGTGCCGGCGAGGGGAGCGCATCCTTTTTGCGAATCTTTTTAAACCGGTAACTCGCAGCTCCCGATTGACAGGAGTCGCTGCAATTGAGGCACATTATGCATTCGGTTTTATCGGTATCGACGAAATTATCATCGATGGCTCCCATTTTGCAGTCGGAAACGCATATTTCGCACCTTGTGCACCGGTCGTCATCGATTTCGCGCTTCAGCAGTCCGAACCGGGAAATCTGGCCCAATAGCGCGCCTAACGGGCATAAATTCCTGCACCAGAACCGCCGCGAAAGCAAGCCCAGCAAAAGAATAGCCGCGAAAATCGCTCCGACCAGCCAAACGCCTCGAACATAGACCGATTCCAGCGGCAGCACGTGCATAGTAATCGCATCGTAAGCGTCGTACATCCAGTCGTAATCGACGCCGGCGTTCAGTAAAAAATCGAACGCCCAGTTGACGACAAACGTCAGCGCGGGAAATATTGCCGCCCCGAGCGTCCGCCACAGCAGCGGCAGCGGATCGAAAAACCAGATCAATTGGATCTGAAAAACCGCCAGCGCCAGCAGAATCGCCAGAATAATAGTCTTCAGTTTCTGCAGGCTTTTCGGGACGCGGGCTGTTTTTTTGCCGATGATATTGTCGCTGATATCGATGATAGTCCCCAGCGGACAGATCCATCCGCAGAAACTGCGTGAAAACGCGATTGTAAGCGCTAAAACTATCAAAGCCAGCCCAAACCAGGCTATAATTGTCCGTTCGGAAATCATCACGGCAAGTCCGGCTAATGGATCGAGCCATAAAAACAGCTCGGGAGGGAGCAGAGGGTTGAATGGATAAGCCGCCTGCAGCACGGTAAAAATAAATAGCGCAAGAACGGCGAGCTGGATTATTTTGCGTATAAGTATCGTTTTCTGCAAATTATCTGATTGTTTGGAAAGTATTGTTTATTAACGTATTAATACGCGACGAGGCTCGCAATTCTAACTCGTTCCCACGCTCCCGCGTGGGAATGCATATCGACCTTGTGTAGTTAAGTATGCATTCCCACGCCGGAGCGTGGGAACGAGTTTGTAATATGTACACTATTTATTACACATAGTATTAATACGCGACAAAGCTCGCAATTCTCCTACATGAAAACATATTCCAGCGGCTGGTTAAGATCCGTATCCGCCGATCCCATTCCGGCTTTTTCCGCGAGTTCTATCCATTCCAGTTTGCTCCGGTCATGTCCCGCTAATTTAGCTCCCCAAGCGTCGATAATGACCGGGTCTAAACCGGCGACGATGGTGTTCATCTGTACGACGTCGTCAAGATTGCCGCCGGAGGGTCCGTTGGCTTTCAGAAATCTGACTGCGTCGAGAATTGTCAATTGCGGCTTTAAAATACGGTTTATATCGACTATTTTTCGGTTGAACGACCAGTGGATAGTGCCTCGGTTCTGTCCGATCAAGCCCATTGCATTTTTGAATCCCATCGTCAAGCCGGCTATGGCATGAGTTTTGAGGATGGGTAGATTGATATAGGCGTCGGCTTCCAGCGCATCGCGGTAGAATTCCCAATCGTCTAAAACATAGCCGTTGGGAATATCGACCTTTTCGAATAATCTGTCGCGCACAAACCTGACGTCGGCTCCGGCGTCCGACATCGCCTTCTCTACGCCGCTGTTAAGATAACAGCGTCTTGCTTCCTGGCAGGTTCTATCAAGTGCAATGACCTTTTTAGCTCCGGCTTCGAAACACATTTTCACAACTTCGGCGGCGACTTTAGGATTGGTATTGGCGGCGTATTCCGGCGCCCTGTCCCAGCTCATGTTGGGTTTAACGAGAACGGTATTGCCGGCTTTGACAAAACGCTTCATCCCGCCCAGCAGCTCGACGGCTTTCCTGACCATAGGCGCGGGCAGGCCATTTTTGACCAACGCCAAATCCACCGGTTTTTCATCTCCAAGGAGATCTTTCAGCGGATTTACCATCACGAAACCGCCGGTTAAAACCGCTGACGCTTTTAAAAAATCGCGTCGATCCATTTGAACCTCATAAAATTTTTAGAAACATATTACTGGGAAAATAAAAAAATTCCACCGGTAGGGCAGGCGTCCCCGCCTGCCTT
>CAZWOY010000363.1:0-4506 GCA_964635255.1 uncultured bacterium | reverse complement strand
AGTCTGCTAAAGGCAGACTCGCAATGACACTTTTTCATGCACGTAGTAATACTATCTTATAAGTACAATCTTCCGTAAATCAGACGCCAAACCGGTATTTAATTTCAGGAAATAGACCCCCGAAGTTAAGCCGGAAGCGTTGAAGGCGACGCTGTGAAAACCTGCGTTGTATTTGCCGGAAACGAGACTCTTCTGCAGCTTGCCGTTCAGGTCGTAGATCGCCAGCGTGACATTCGCACTTTCGGCTAATCCGAATTTGACTGTGGCGCTTTGGTTGAAAGGATTCGGGTAAATATCTGAAATCGTAAACTGTTTTGGGACTGCGCTTTCGACGGCAGGCGCCGCATCGATCCGCAAAAAGCCGTTCTTTTCATAATGAATCGGTTTGGGTTCATAATTCAATCTCGCTTCTACTCCATCGCGGCATAAATACAATTCGACCGGTTCTCCTTCCCTAAAGCCTTTTAAATCGAATTCACCGGAGCCATACAGGATAACGCAGCCTAAACCGCTGCTGCATAATCCGGCGCCGCGTACGATTCCCTGGTTATTTTTTGCGATTATGTAATCGTCCGGTCGGATAGCGCCATTCTCGACAAGTATATTCATCGAAGCGCCGGTCGGCTGCAATCCAAATCGATTAGCAAGAGCATCCCAACCGCTCCAAAAACTCTCTCCACCGGCAGCCATCGCCCGGTTGTCGTCTTCGATCAGCGGATAAGCAAACCTTACGTCTTCTTCGACTTTAACCCAAATAGCATCGTTCGGTTGAACCCAAAAATCAACCATGTGAAAGGGGATCCAGAATTGCCCTCGGATGTTTTTTACAAGGATGATTCCTTCGAGGCCTCCAAATGCGGCGTTGCTTATCATCTCTTCGCGCAGATAACAGGCAATGATATTCCAGCCTGCCAATAAATCGATCGGTTCATCCACCGGCACGCGGATACCTTCGACGGTCAAAACATCCTGATCAACAGTGCGCAGGTAATAGCCTTCACTGTAGTTCCAGCGGTCGATCGAGCAGAAATCGAATTCGGGAGCATAGAAATCGCCCCACATATCTTTTATAATCGACAGATTCTCATTTTCGACCGCATCCGTAAAAATCCGTCTTAAGTTTAATTCTTCAGGAACCACCGAGAATGAAATCCCATTCCAACGATCGACAAGTTCGATTTCAAGTTCGATTTCTTCAGCGTCGAAAGGATTAGCGCCTAAATCTACCCCGTCGATCCCGGCGCCGATGCAAGGCGATGCGGCGCGCAGCCTTAGATCAGCCTCATTGTCGATTAAGCCTTCAGCGTCGAAGAACAGAGGATTGGCGCCCTCGACGGGATCTTCTTCATCGACCAGACCGCCGACTCGACCGGCAAAGCAGTTGACTAAAACCGGCGGGTTGATAAAGACTCCCCACTGATAAGCATCCCATTCGCCGTTGTCGAACAGAATACTGTTAGTCATGCCGATATTCCAGCCGTCGCCGCCCATTCCGATTCCGGCATTTCCGACAACGGTAAAATGATCGAGCGTTACGCCGCCCATTCCCGGATTATTGAAAAAAATGCCTTGTCCATTGTTGTTTATTATTTCACAGAAAGATATATCGTATTCACAATTTATCATTCCGATAAACATGACTACTCTTTCATCGTTATTTTGACCATTTTCCTCCAGCCGGCAGTGAGTAAATTCGATTGTTTCTTCGGATCTTTCCTGCTGACTAAAATAAACAACCTGGCACCAACTGTCTTCGTCCAGTAGGCGGTTGCCTGTAAAAAAGCAACCGGTTAAATGCAATCCCGCTCCCGCTGAGATCGCGCCGCCGCTCAATCTCGCTGAATTGGAGATGAAGTCAACGTCTTCAATTTCACAGACGGCATTATACAGGTATAAACCGCCGCCGAATGACGCCCGGCAGTTTCGCACTGTTGAATGAGTAAGTTCATGTCCACCGCCTTCGTACTTTAGACCACCGCCTCGAGAAGGATTATCCTCATCAATATCCGGCTTGTGCTGGTTTTCGATAACTACGAATTCCAGCTCGGATGCGCTGCCTTCGACAAATTCTAATCCTTGTCCCCAGTCGTCCGCGTCTTCCGCTTCGCTCGTAAAAAGGATATTATTTTCCGCATCGCCGATTGCGGTCAGCGTTCCTTCGACGATAAACCGGTGCGTTCCGTTGAAATTGACCGCCACTCCGGCTTCAATAACGAGTTCCTGGTCTTCGGGAACTGTAATATCTCCAATAATATTATAAGGCGAGTTTTCCAGCGTCCATTCACCGGCGGCGTCGCCTTCGACTTCTTCCTGAGCAAACGCAGGGAAAACACACAAACCTGCGAATATCATTAGAATGATGAGCTTAATTAAACGGCGGGCGTTATTTTGCAAATTCGTCACCATGTTGAACTTCCTCCTGCTGAAGATTGACAAAGAAAAAAAAATGTAGATTGGTTGCATGCGCTTTTTAAAGATAATAAAACCAAATTCGGTTTATCAAGGTTTACAAAAAGAAAAAAAAGAAATATCCGGCGAATGCAGAACCAGTTATTACTAAGCGCACTAAATAGTGAACAAATTACCGACTCGTTCCCACGCTCCGGCGTGGGAATGCATATTACCACTCGTTCCCACGCTCCGGCGTGGGAATGCATATTACCACTCGTTCCCACGCTCCGGCGTGGGAATGCATATTGATCTTATATAGCTAAGTATGCATTCCCACGCTGGAGCGTGGGAACGAGTTTTGGTCGTCTTGTCCTGATATATGCAGCCCAGAAATACCATTTTCATGTTCATCGACGCCGGCGATTTTTGCAATTTCAGTTTGATAATTTCGCAACTATCCCGTAACTTAATACAGACAGAAAACAATCCATTCCGGAGCGCATTTGATAAGATTTTCGATATTAATGACATTGGCTGCATGCGGTTTGTTCGCTCCTGTTTCAACCGCGCAGCCAAAATTCAGCGAACCCAAGTTTAGTTTTAGCTATTGGAACGACAATTTGGTCTTGGAGAGCTTTTTGGGCGTCGATATTCCCGAAGGTAACGACGATCATTTCACCGCTAATTTTCTTTTCGATTTTTCATTCGAATACCATTCGCTGTTTGTCAATCCTTTTCTTTATCTAAACATTATCACCCACGATAAGGCGGATTATCGAACCGACCTTTTAGCCTTCTATCTGACCGCTAAACAAAAGACGCTGACGGGCGATTTCGGATATGGATTAGGACTAATCGCAAATGGCGACTTTAAGGGGGACGCGATTCAAAATGCCTACCATAGAAATTTTGGGCATCCGCATGTTGACCTGCCTTATTATTCAGAAACGAAAACCGGAGTTTCGTTATGGTTAAAATATCAGCAAATAATTTGGGAACGTCGATATTTTAACCTGAGAGGATATTTAAAAACCGATATTCGAACTGCCGTTGTTCCGCCTCTGATCCGCGCCGGATTGAATCCAAACCTGTTATCCTCAATAATAAAGAAAAATTACAGAATATGTTTTGACGTTCAATTCGGATATGCAGTCTTTTTCGATACCGACTGCATTTTAGACGATCATTTTTCTTCCGGAGAATTCTGGGGGGCGAGACTTACCGCCGGAAAACTGAACCGGTTAAGCGTTGCTTTTTGGGTAAACCACAATCACAACGGTCTCCAACAACCCTATTTCGGATTCACTATCGAATACCCCATGCGGAAATATACAGGAATTCGGATGGAAAAATACATGTTCCCATAACCGTACTGTACCGGATAATGGCTTGCAGAAGAAGACTTTCGAAAACTCTTGGCGCCTTCCCTTCCTAAGGCAGTATCGGGATAAAAAAAATCCCGGAATAATCCGGGATTTAAAGAATACAAAAACGTTTTATTAAAGTAAAAACTTACTTTTTAATAACGTCTTTGAAAACGGGGGCCATTATTACGAGGTTTGGCTTTGTTGACCTTGATATTCCTTCCATTGATCTCTCTGCCGTCTAGATCCATAATAGCCGCATCGGCTTCATTATCTGTCGGCATTTCGACAAAACCAAATCCTTTGGAACGGCCGCTGAACTGATCCTTAATGATATTGACCGAATCAACTTGTCCATATTGTGCGAAAATATTGCCAAGTTCCTCTTCAGCAATCGAATAAGGCAGGTTACCTACGTAGATGTTCATCGAAGCATCCTATGAAACATTGTGCTATCAACAATGAAAATCAGAAATCGACTAATAGCACACAATCGAAACTGATAACGGGCGGGATTTCAAATACTGAACTGTTGAAATCTATTTGTAATTAATCTCAATCCTCAGCAAATTCTATCCGACGCTATATTTTACGACATTATTTTAAGAAAAACAATGGTAAATCAACTTGAATCGATAATTTTTTTTATTCTTTGGTAAATAAAATCATAGAATTATCACATTGAGTGCGCGCTTCAGCGCGTACCGGGCGCCTCATGCGCGCTGAAGCGCGCACTCAATGTTGTTAAACC
>CAZWOY010000362.1:0-4512 GCA_964635255.1 uncultured bacterium | reverse complement strand
TTGATATTGCATAGTATTCCTCATCAAGCGGATTCCGTGAGATGGTGACTATTTTTATGCACATAGTAGTAATTCCATCCCTTGACCTAATCCAATTTGCTCAATATATTCCCTATACGTAAAACAACTGTGAACGCTTTCGAGGAGTCAAATATGGATCAAAAAAAACAACTTGCCGTTTTGAGGCGGCTGACGTTGCTGGAGCAGACTACCCCGGGCTGCTATTGGCCTATGCAGAGCGTGCTGCTGGATCTGAAAATCCGTGAAGATCCATCGGTGGTTGCGCTCGATCTTGAACAATTGGGATATGTCAAGCTGCAGGGAGAACCGCCCTATTGCGCGTTGGTTACCGATACAGGCAGGCAGGAAGTGGAGGCGTCATTTTGATTTTATGGTTTATTACGGCGGGTTAAGAACCCGCCCTACATTTGGATGATATTTAGTTATGTAACTAATTCGAGGACATAATTATCAAACCTGAAAAAATCTGGAGCGAAAAATTTAAAATTCGCTCCTCTGAAGTCGATTTCAAAGGAAATCTCTTTGTCCATCAGCTTTGCCGTTTGTTTCAGGAAACGGCTCATTTTCACGCGGACAATCTCGGCGTCGGCTGTGAGTATCTGCGGGAAAACAACAGCGCATGGGTTTTAGTCAGCCTTTCGCTTAAGGTCGAGAAATATCCGCGCTGGGGGGACGATATTAAGATAATCACCTGGCCTTCGGGCAGGAAGTGGTTGTTTTACTTTCGCGATTTTAAGGTGGTTAACGGTAAAAACGATCTCTTATGCCGGGCGGTTACGAAGTGGCTGGTCGTCGATCTGAAACAAAAGAGCCCGAAAAGAACGGATAATAAACCCGGATTCGATTTTACATTTATCGATTCGCAATTTCCCAACTGGCGAGATGAGGTAGAACCTCCGCCGAAATGGCTGCCTGTCGATTCATTCAGAGTCGATTACAATGATCTCGATCTTAACCGCCTTTTTAATAACGCTCGATTCATCGAACGCGCCTTCGGGCTATACACAGTCGATTTCATCGAACACCACTACGCCGGTTCATTGAACGTCAATTTCCTGAATAAGGCTCAATTCGGCGAGGAAATTGAAGTTTCTATCGGCGCTGTTTCTATTCTTTCGAAGGTTCATTCTTATATTAGACAATCGGATCAGAAAGAGGTTTGCAGGATTGGGATCAAGTGGGAGGAATGTCGGTAGGACGGTTCACAGCCCCTCATCAATAGAGAGGTGGACGCTGCGCAGCTCCGCCGCGGAACATGAAAATAAACTTCTTCGGTAGGGCGGGCGTCCCTGCCTGCCTTCTCGATCATACGGGAGCGCACTGGCAGGCAGGGACGCCTGCCCTACTGACAAGACATTTATTTTCCCAGCAATAATAAACAGGACTGCCAATTAGTGAAAATACACTACGAACCAAGCGTAATCGAGCGCATGCGCCAACTGGATCGCCCTGTGATTAAGCATCCCGATCCAGGGGCAATGAGCTGTAAATTCTTCGGGACCAACTGTCTTTATATTGCGGACGGCGAAACAAGCCTGATGATCGATCCTTATTTTTCGCGAATTTCGGGGATGACCGATCTGCGGGTTTTGTTTAAGAAAGTTCAGCCGGACGAGGCGAGGATAAAAAAGGTCTTGGATGAAAGTTCTATCGACCGTCTGGATGCGATATTAATTACTCATTCTCATTTCGATCACGTTATGGACGCCGCAGCGGTTGCAAAGCGCTTCAACGCGAAGTTGATCGGATCGGAATCGACCGCTAATGTTGGGATCGGAGGCGGACTTTCGATGAATAATATCAAAATCGTAGAGGACGGCAAACCGTTTAGCATCGGCAAATTTCAGGTTCGATTTATCTTAGGCGAACACCTCGATTTTCCGCTGAATCTCGATTCTATCACCGGTTTAAGCTCGACGATAGACCAGCCGCTGACGCCTCCGGCGAGCGCGCTCGCTTATGGCGAAGGCGGCTGCTATTCGATCTTTTTGGAGCATTCTTATTCCAATATCCTTGTTCAGGGCAGCGCCAACTGGATAGAGAACCGATTGAAGCCGTACAAGGCGGATACTGTGTTTCTCGGCATTGGCGGGATCGATATTCACAGCGGGAAATACTGGCGAAAGTATATCCTTGAAACCGTCGAAAAGACCTCCGCTAAATATGTGTGCTTAACGCATTGGGACGATTTTGCGAAGCCGCTGGACAGGGAAGTCAGATGGCTGAAAAAGGTCGATAAGGCGGTCGATTTTTTCTATCGTGAGATTAAAAGCGTCGATCAGGATATCAAGGTTATCTTGACGCCGATTATGCAGTTATTGCCGACGCCCTTGGTTCTTGAATAAACTGCGTGCGCCGTGAGCCGGAAAATGAGTTTTGGAGCTCCTGGCTTCGGAGAAGTCGGGCTGCGGCAACTTGCAGACGGGGGCGTCTGCAAGCTCTTGTGAATGTCCCCGGTTTTGGAGAATCCGGAGTGCTTTAAAATGCAATTCTTTTTCCTCTAAACATAATCTGACCTGAAATTTCAACGCCGGGGAGTCTGCTTTGTTCGATTTGAATTTCGCTGCCGTTCGGATTTATCTTAACGATATGCCGCATCGTCAGCATAATGAACTCCGACCACGACCAGTGCGTTATTCCGACTTGCGGAAAGGGCGGAGCTAAGCGGGGTCCGTAGTTTTCAAACCAGGCGCCGGAGATCGAGCCGGGGACGCCGCTTAACCAGTTTAACACTCGCCAGAAATTATCGTATTCGCCGGTTTCCAGGCAGGCGCGGGCGATATAGATCGACGGGAATGTCCACGCGCCGGGAGAATCGGGTTCGGATGCGTAGTTATAGCGTCCGTAGCCGCCGTCGCTCCAGGCCTGGTTCCAGAGAAGCTCCATATTTTGCATTGTGGGCTTGACTGCCGGATGATCCGGCGGAACGATTCCGTAAACTATCGGCAGAATCGAGGAACTATCGGGATTTATAAAGTGATCCCATTTCATCATCAGCGGTACTTTATCCGGCAGCTTCGCCTCCGGCGCGGGATCTATTGTTTCCTGAACGGAACCGTCGATGCAGCGCCGCTTGATAAAACCGCGCTTATCGATCAGTGAAAATTGCGGATGGTTGAGCATTGCGTCCTTAATCCGCTCCGATTCGCGCTTCCAGAATTCCGCTTTATCGTTATTGTTGAAATGCGCAGCCAATTCAGAGGCGGAAGCCAGTCCCAGCGCAACGAACAACTGATAAGCCAGTTCGATCCCCGGTTTGACGCCCATCGCGCTGTGCCGCTCCCAGAATTCCCGGCGATTGTACATCAAGCCGGAGGGTTTGTGCCGGAATTTATCGCTTAAAGGATATTCGGCGGTTCTTATGACTTTTTCCCAGTGGTCGCCGGCTAAGTCATAGTCGCCGGTCCATTGGCAGTAAGCGTGAAGCGCATGCAGCAGAATTCCGTTCTGATCGAGTTCCACTTCGTCGGGATGGCGTTTTTCGCTCGAATCGATGGCGTCGCCGTCCTCAGTGATAAATTCCCGCAGAAGCCGGTCGATAAGGGTTCGAGCGATCGAATGATGACCGGAATAGACTAATCCCAGCGCCATAAATCCATGATCTCTGACCCATTCACGGTTGTATTGCCAGACGCTTGCGTCTGTAATCCCGCTTTTCGATATAACTGCGGGCAATTGAAGGGCTGAAGCATTATAGAAATGGTCGATCCATGGGTTCTTCGATGATATTGCAGTCAGATTTTGCCAATAGGCATCCATTTCTTTATCAGGCATAATAGATTCAAAAAATCCTCGATTACCGGCTGAATGAGTTTCAATATCGACCAAATCGTTGTCAGAGTTCAGGTTATAGACAATTAACAGAGCGGCTTCGCTTCCGCTGGGAATTGAAAATGTTCTATGTATCATGCCCTCCGGAACGCCGGTGAGTATTTCGATATTTATGGTTGTTTTATTCTTATTCCGAACTGTGATTTCCCTGTTTAGACAGGAATTTTTTGTGCTTGGGCAATAAAAAAGTTCGACTATCACCAGTCCATTGGTGATCCATTTTACTTCTACAGCCGGAGTGTGAGATTTCCGCGTCCATCGAGCGGACATGTTTTCAGGCATGAAACGGTAATCCTTGCCCTCTTCGCGGATATGAAGCATTGTTTTATCCAGCCCGGAAATAGGATCAAATGTTGAGCAGTCGCGCTTTTTCCTGAGTAGGATCGGATTCTTAATCGCCAAGCCTATCGGAGTCCCTTCGCCTTCGGGGGAATATTGAACAACCGCTTGGATTAAACCGTTGCCAAGGAAAAAATAATTAACTCCTTTCAGCCGCGTGCGAACGTCGGGATGTCCCTGATTTGGGTCGTCCGTGTAAAAATGTTCTTCAAAATCAATCATATTTTGGTTGCTCCTGACTTTGAATATCTTTCAATGTTTTACCTGTAATAGCCGGTTCTATCACATTGAGTGCGCGCTTCAGCGCGCATGAGGCGCCCG
>CAZWOY010000361.1:0-4518 GCA_964635255.1 uncultured bacterium | reverse complement strand
CCGCATTCCATCAGATTCCTGGAGATGGCAACTATTTTATGCACGTAGTAGTAATTGAACAATTATCTTATATTCAGTTCCAATATTATGATATGTAGAGAATTTTTTGTATATATATAAGTTTGAGTATTTTGAAAAACCCGAAAACTTTCGATTTGTAAGACGATGACAAAATCTGATAAATTCTTTTTCGACGAACTCGACAAACGCTGTCAATGGATAAATGAATACATCCTTGATGAGAAATTCGTTCGGAGATTTAGACCAAGCGACGTGCAATGGGCTGTAACAGCTTATGTTCGCTATGGCGGTAAACGTTTAAGACCGGCAATTCTGCTTTTTTCCTGCGGAGCCGTGGGCGGAGATGAAAAGATCGCCATTCCAGCCGCCGCCGCTGTGGAAATATTCCATACCTGGACCCTGGTTCACGATGACATTATCGACCGTGATTCACTCAGACGAGGTTCATCGACTGTACACCGTCATTATGCCGCTAAAACGCTTCATGAAAACTCAAAATTCAGTTTGAATCCTGAAGAATCAAAACATTACGGGATTTCCGTCGCAATTCTAACCGGCGATATCCAACACGGCTGGGGCGTCAGCATGATGGCTGAATTGACTTCTATGAATAAAGTCCCAGCGGAATTGACATTGGATTTGATCGATCAGCTCGATACTAATGTATTGAACACACTCGTCGAAGGCGAAGTTCTCGACATACAATACTCGCATTATGAAATTGAAAATCTGACGCCTGAAATGATCGAGGATATGCTTTGGAAAAAAACCGGCGCGTTGTACCAATTCTGCGGGAGCGCCGGGGCAATGATAGGATTAGGCGTTAAAGAACATCCGATGATCGATGCTGTCGCAAAGTTTGCGGCTTTATGCGGCACGGCGTTCCAATATCAAGACGATATTTTGGGGGTAATAGGCAAGGAAAAATCTTTAGGCAAACCGATCGGATCGGATCTGATCGAAGGCAAACGCACACTCGTGGTCTTTCACGCCTATCATAACGCGAATTCCGAGCAGAAAGTCAAACTTATTAAAGTTCTCGGAAATCAGAGCGCTACCGAAGATCAAATTAAAGACGCAATAAATATCATGGTCGATCTAGGCGGCGTCGAATCCGTGTCGAAAAGAGCAAAAGCGCTCATCGAAGAAGCTCGAGGATATCTCAATAGCATTCCTGATTCCATTTATAAAGATTTGCTGTGGCAATGGTCGGAATTTCTCATTAATCGCGAATTCTAATTGGCAGGTTGAAATAGCTTTATATGAGGAAAGCAGATTTTAAAATACTAAACAAACTCGGTCTCCATGCAAGACCGGCGTCAAAACTTGTTAAACTTGTGTCAACCAGTAAATGCGACGTCAATATGATAAAAAACGGACAGCGGGTTAACGCAAAAAGCATCCTGGGCGTATTGCTACTCCAAGCCGAACAAGGTTCGACCATATCCGTTGAGATCGAAGGAGAAGACGAAGATAAACTGGTAGAGGACATTCAGAATTTGATAAATAATAAATTTGACGAAGATTAATTGATTCAGTTGATTAAAATCCGATTTTTTTCACTTTTTAAGGCGCCATCATGATTAGTTACAGATTAGTGTGCTGCATTATACTTTCAATCTGCAGCATTTCTCTCGGCGACGCACTGCGCGTCCCGCAAGATTATGCTTCGATTCAAGCCGGAATCGACGCAGCGCGAAACCGCGACACCGTACTGGTCGATCAGGGTGAGTATAATGAAAATATCGATTTCAGCGGTAAAAATATCGTCGTAGCCAGCTACTACATTCGAGATCAAAATATCAGAATCATAGAACGAACAATCATAGACGCTTCCAATCGAGGACACGCCGTAACATTTACAAATCAAGAGACCCGTTCCGCACAGTTGATCGGATTTACAGTGCAAAATGGCAGGTCGATTCGCGGCGGCGGATTATATTGCGTCGAGGCGAGTCCCACGCTCAGCCATTTAGTCGTTCAAAATAACTTTGCGGCTGAAGACGGCGCCGGGATATACTGTTATGACAACGCCGGCGTTCTGATTGAACATTCCAATTTCAGTCAAAATATTGCCGAGGATCAGGGCGGCGGGCTGTTTATTAAAAACCACTCAAACGCAATTGTCCGTAATTGCGTTGTCAGGAACAATTCCGGAAGCTCGGGCGGAGGGATTTATCTGAATGAGGATTGCAATTGCCTGTTTGAAAATGTTGAAGTCTATGAAAATCAAGCTGATATGATCGGCGGAGGAATTGCGCTGATCGTGCGCTGCAATTCCCGCTTCAACCATGTCGCCGTCTGCAGGAATCGATCCGGAAATCTGTTCGGCGGCGGGCTGCATATCGGCGCATCCGAGGTCGAATTGATAAATATGACGATTGCGGACAATAGTACGGACGGCAGAGGCGGCGGAATTCATTTCTCCGGCGCCGGCGATATACAGATGAAGAACTCCATAATCTGGAACAATCAGCCGAATGAAATCTACAGCCGGGACATGACCGAGCCGCCCCATACCATCTCGATCGAATATACCGATATTAACGAAGGCAGAGAAGGCGTCGTAGTCGCGGGCGATGCGCAACTGACCTGGGGGGAGGGCAATATCGATTCGGATCCCTTGTTCGTCGAACCGATCGCAGTAAATTATCGATTAAATGAGAACTCGCCGTGCATTAACGCCGGCGATCCCGACAGTCCTCGAGATCCGGACGGTTCGCGGGCGGATATGGGAACTTTTCCTTACGATCCAAGATCCGCTCCCGGTCTTACCGATAAAAGCTTAATTTCAAAAGGCTTTGCGCTGATCGCAGCCTATCCCAATCCCTTTAACAGCCAGACGCGTATCTCATTCAGAATAGGCGCATCCGACAGGTTTTCAATGGACGTTATCGATATGCAGGGCAATCGACTGCCGCTAATCGACGGAAAGTTGTTAGACGCAGGGAAACATGATATGGCTGTCGATGGAACAGATTGGGCGAATGGAACTTACTTCATCAGACTTTCCAATGGGATGGAAGTTGAAACGACGCCGATAGTATTGGTTAAGTAGGATTATCATTGGCTGAGCGATTTTACATACAAACCTACGGCTGTCAGATGAACTATCACGACAGCGAGCGGATGACCGGTTTATTTGAAAGAATGGGGCTCGATTCGGCTCAGTCTGTCGAGGAAGCGGACGTTGTGTTAATCAACACCTGCGCGGTTCGCGAAAAGCCGGAACGTAAGCTGTTTGCCGAATTAGGCAGGCTGCGCAAACAGAAACAGAAAAATCCTCAGTTGATTGTGGGAGTCTCCGGCTGCATGGCGCCGCGCGATGCGGACACGATTCGCCGGCGCGCGCCGTTTGTCGATTTCCTGTTGGGGCCTCGTTCGCTTCATAGACTGCCGGAGATTGTCGATAAGGTCAGAACATATAAGGCTCCAAGCGACGAAATACTTCTGGACGATGATCCATCGCCTTTGACCCCTGTGCAGCGATCAAGTTCGGTTGCCGCATGGGTGGATATTCAATTCGGCTGTAACTTTTCATGCACGTATTGCGCTGTGCCAACGGCGCGGGGCCGGGAAGTTTCGCGGAAACCTATCGATATATTTCAGGAAATCGATGAACTTGTCAATCTCGGCTATAAAGAGGTCATGCTGCTTGGACAGACCGTTAACGCCTACGGCAGGGACTTTCGCTATAAACAGCCCGAAGCGAATGGCGGAGAGCCCGGACAGCGAATCGATTTCACATGGCTGCTTGAACAGATCGACCGGCGCGCTCCCGGGATGCGCGTCAGGTTTGCCAGCCCTCACCCGCAGTTTTTCACGGATCGATTGATAAACGCCCTCGCCGCTCTCCCCACAGTCTGCGAACACATCCACCTCCCTCTTCAATCAGCGGATGACGGAATTCTGGCGCGAATGAAACGCGGCTACACTTATGACAAGTTCAAAGCGATCGTTCATAAGCTGCGTGAAAAAGTTCCTGAGATGGCGGTTTCGACCGATATAATCGTGGGCTTCCCCGGCGAAACGGAAGAAAAATTCCAGGAAACGATGCGAGCGTTCGAGGAACTGGAATTCGACCAGGCGTTCATGTTCGTTTACTCGCCGCGCCGGCATACCGAAGCTTTGACTTTTACCGACTTGGCGCCGGAAGGAATCGCCAAAGACAGACTACAGCGATTGATCGACTATGCAAACGACTCCTTCAACCGCAAAAACAGCCGGCAATTGGGCGAAGTCTTTGAGATTTTGGTGGAAGGTCCCAGCGAAAAAAATCCGAAAAAGCTATCCGGCCGCACCCGAACCAATAAAACCATGATATTCGACGGACCAAAAGCACTCACAGGAACGTTCGCAAAGGTTAGAGCCACCGAAAGTTTCCTCTGGGGCTTTACCGGCGAACTCGTTAAGTAGCCCGGCTTCGCCGATGCCGGGATGTTCTCGCAACCAACGAGAGCTTGCAGACGCCCTCGTCTGCAAGCTGTTTATGCGCTA
>CAZWOY010000360.1:0-4548 GCA_964635255.1 uncultured bacterium | reverse complement strand
TTTAGACTATAGTATCCGAAATTTATTCTACAAGACAAATACATCGCACTTGTTTCTTATCACACTAATAATGGCGCTCCCAGTTTATTCCCAGAATTTGAAACAGAACTCCGTTGGCAAATCGGAACCGGATCGATATATACTCCAGAATATATGGCGCGATTCTTAGTCGATCAAACCCTGAAAGATGTGCCAGTTGAGAAATGGAATCAATTAAAAGTAGGCGATTTGGCGTGCGGCTCCGGAGTGTTTTTAAGGAATTATTTAAAAGAATTACATAACAATAAAGATAAAACAAAAGGAATAACCGCTGGAACTCTTTCGAATCTATGCGCCATTGATAAAAATAGTTCTGCTGTCGCTGCGGCTAAACTAAGCATCGCCATGACAACATACAGGTATACAGGCAAGTTATTTAGCAGTTTTAAACCGATCGCCGAAGACGCCATAGAAAACTATTTAGGTAAAAACGACTCGTGTCCAAACCTCGATATTATCCTAATGAATCCGCCGTTTAAAGGTTACGAATCAATGAATGAAAAAGAACGCGAACAAGTAAAACAAATCCTGGGTGAATTAGCGACCGGCAGAACAGATTATTCGCACGCATTTATTGAAATGGCATTGCAAAAACTAAACGAAAATGGACGTTTGGGTATTGTGTTGCCCTATTCGTTTGCAAACAATAAAAATGCTTCTTTACTTAGAGAAAAGCTTGCAAATAATGGAAATATACAACTATTGGCAAAACTTGAAGACTATACATTATTCGACAGAGGTGAAACTCAAATCGTAATACTTGTCTATAAAAAGAGAACCGGAGAACATTCTTCTGGTCCGACAAGGGCATTGATTTGTAGATCTTCACCGGATTTAGCTATAAATGCAGTTGAAATGGACACGAAAGATTCAAAATTCGAATGGGAGTATTTCATTGCAGATTCATCGGACTGGAACAAAGAATGGCGTTTAATGCCGGTGGAGGTTAAGAATATCATCGATAATCTGAGTAGAATACACTTCAAATTATCTGATATTTTTGAGATGCGTCAAGGTATTCGGATAGGATTAAAAAAGGCATTTATTATTGAAGATTATAAAAAATTGCCAAAAGACGAATACAAGATACTAAAGCCTATTGCAGATGATGAAAATGTATTCGATTGGAATATTAATGATGACGAAAGGAGATTAATATATGCCTATGAAAATGGAAAACCAATTCCTTTAGAAAAATTTAAGAACAAATTTCCCACCCTTTTTAAGCGCCTTTTTAAATTCAAAAATCAATTGCAGAATAGATCAGGTTTTCATAGAAAAAGCTTTTGGGAACTTTCAGCTCCTCGCGATTCAAACCTAATGTTTAAACCGAAAATCGTATCAACAAATTTTGGATTGCAAGGCAATTATGCACTCGATTTAAAAGGTAAATACGCTTTAACGAATGGGAGCATATTAGTTCCCAAAAAATTATTTATCAACGAAGATATGTGGCGCTATTATTTAGGAATTCTCAACAGTGAATTATTTCAAAGAATTCTTTCAAGAAAAAGTAGGAGATTAAAAGGCGGACATTTAGACCTCGATCAAAGGTTTACTGGATCGACGCCTGTACCGCTTTTCGAAGAAACGGATCCGAACGCAAAAAAAACAATTATAGAATATTCGAAAAAAATGGTGGAAAAGAAATTTGGAAAAGTAGATCATAATGAATATAATAAAGCGATTTATGCCGCCTTTAGACTTGATCCGGTTAAAGCAAACATTATTTAAAGGAAGAAAGAGGATTGAGAATGATAATCACTGAGAAAGAAAAAAACTCACATTATAAATGGCTCTTGTTTAAATTTATACCTAAGTTCAGTTTAAATTCATTTATGGAACCTAAGAAAACACCGGATTCAGAAATTTTTCAATTGTTACCCAAACAGGGTCAATTGGGGAGGGTTGATCGATTTCCTATTCTAACAGATCCTGTATTTTTAAAACACAATAGAAGAATATCGCTAGTTTATAAAGAAGAATGGATGCGTATTAGAATCAGTCAAAATAAACTAAAATACGAATTCAATCGAATAAGTTTAAAACTGTCAGACGAAGAATTTTTCGAGTGTATATCCATACATTGGAATCCAAAAGATCAACTGACTGTACCGTACCAACCGCATGTTCATATCAATTCACAAAATCGTTATTATTTTAACAAAATCCATATCCCGCTAAATAATTGGGGAAAATATTATCCTGCGAATATTGAAGAGTATCATGCTTGGTTAAACGGATTAATAGATTTTCTGAATTCAGAATTTCCAAGGTGTTTAAAGAAATAATTTTGATTTTCAGCACATTTTTTATTTTACCAATAGAAATTTACCAACTCCATTTTGCATTCCTGCCGCAAGCCTGTAAAAATAAACCCCATTGGCAAGCCCCGCACCGTTATATTCCACTCGATGCTCGCCGGCGGATTTTACGCCGGTTTGCAGCACATCTATGAAATTGCCGTTTGAGTCGTATAGTGATAGTTTGACAAACATTTCGCCGGGTAAAATATAGCTCAATCTAACCGATCCGTTAAACGGATTTGGATACGCCGGTTCGAGCAGAACAGCGTTCGGCTGCAAATATTGTTCTCTTTCGAATGGAGCGGAAAGTTCTTTCGTGAACCAATCGTAAATCCATTCGATCGCCTGGCGGCGAGTGGTCGATACGTCGCTGATCGACTCCAGTCCGAAGCCGAGATAAACCGTGCGAGCTTCGGCGTCGCAGTCGCGGCGATAGACGCCGGCGAGACCGGTCAGATGTTCGCGGTAGCGATATATGACGAGGCTGTCCGCGCCTTCGACGAGCTGCATCGAGGAGGTGGACAGTCTGCCGTTGGGAGCGCCGCCGTAGCCGAATAAAAACATCCCGGCGCTATCCGGGATAGGTCTGCCGCCGGAAAGTCCATGCACGGTCGCAGCAAGAACCGAATCCTGGTCATGTTCAGCTCCAAATCTATCGAACAGCAGATCATGGTTGGCTGCATCGTTGCCGATGTATTTTCCGGTTAAGAGAATGTTGGCGCCAAATTCCAGCGCATCGTCGATCGTTTCCCGGTCCTCATCGTCCAAAGCGGGTTCGGCATTGCCCGTCGCCCATAAGACCATCTCGAAGTTCGAAAGATAGTCCGCGTCCAAGCCGCCATATAAATTAATATCGCGCCGCTCCCAGCCCATTGCCAGAGAATCGAAGGCAATGTAAAACCATGATTCCGTTTTCCGGCCGTTATCATCGTCGATGATTAGAACATCCGGTTCGCCGATAACGATTTCAAACTCTTTTACCGCAGCGTTTAATCTACCTCGACTCTGGATAATTATTTTTACGGAAGATGTATGCGGAAACGCGTTCTCGCTGACCGTAACGATAAACGGGTCTTCCTCGTTCCTGAAACTTCTTCCCGGTCTTACGTCGGGAATTTCAATCGCATTGTTTTCAAATTCAAAAGCAGCATCCTCGCTGCTGATATAAGCAATCAGCGAATCGGCGGGCAATTCATCGACGCTGTTTATTGCATGGAACACAATTTCAACCGTTTCGCCCGGATCTGGGCGTCCATTTTCGAATTCCTCATTCTGAACGTCGATGGAAGCTACGTTTAATCTTGGTCGGGGACCTAAGTCGAGCGACCGGAAAGCGTTGATTCTGCCGGATCCAAGTTCGCCGCGAAATTCTGGATTCCGCTCGTCGATATTGTCCGCGCCTCGCAGCAAAAGGTCTTCAGTTTCATCGATGGTCATGGCGGGATAGGCGGCTCTGATCAATATTGCGACTCCGGCGGTAAAGGGCGACGCCATCGAAGTTCCGCTCTTGCTGCCGTAATGTCCGCCGAGGATAGTGTTTAGAATTCCATATCCCGGAGCGGAAATGTCGATCCATCTGCCGTAATTGGAAAAATAGGCTTTGCCGTCGTTTGAATCAGTGGCGGCGACAGCGATTACATGCTGGTAGGCTGAAGGATAATGAAGCTGGTCGGTATCGTCGTTTCCGGCGGCGGCGATAACCATTGCGTCATTTTCATAAGCGTAATTAATTACATCCTGCCCCCAGCGCGAACGGTGGAAACTCCCCCAGGAGCAATTGATTACTTTGGCTCCGGTGCGCGCGGCGTATTCGACGCCCTGATAGCCGAATTCGATGTATTCCGAACCGGCGCGCACCGCCATAATCCCGCAGCTATAGCCGACACTGGCGACGCCGATCTCATTATTGGTTACGGCGGAAGAAATTCCTGCGACATGAGTGCCATGTCCTGGATTTTCATAGTCATAAACATCGTCGGGCGTGTTGTCGTTATCGAGGAAGTCCCAGCCGTGAAAGTCGTCGATTTTGCCGTTGTTATCGTCGTCTCTCCGGTTGCGCTCGTTCTGCTGGATTTCGCCGTCTCCATTTAAATCCTCTCCCGGATTGACCCAGAAATTGGCTATAAGGTCCGGGTGATCCATATCGACGCCGGTATCGACAATCGCAACGGGAACCGTTTTATCGCCGATGCAGACGTCATGA